>JAWOGT010000335.1:0-8287 GCA_046496585.1 Halopseudomonas sp. | reverse complement strand
TCCTCAGTGCTACCCGGCTCAAGCAGTCGCCGGCTGAAGTACCGGGTAGCATGACAGTCCTGGATCGCGACCTGATTCGCGCCACCGGCGCCCGCGATATTCCCGAAATCCTGCGCCTGGTACCCGGCATGAAGATCGGCTACCAGTATGGCCACCGGGCCAGCGTGAACTACCACGGCACCAATACCACGGAAGCCAGGCGCATGCAGGTGCTGGTCGACGGTCGCTCGGTCTACCGACCCGGTCTGGCTACAGTGGACTGGACCGATATCCCGCTGGCTATAGAGGATATCGAGCGCATCGAGGTGTTTCGCGGCCCGAATACCGTCACCTATGGCGCCAATGCGCTGATGGGTGTGATCAATATCATTTCCACCCATCCTCGAATGACCCAGGGCAGCCGGTTGAAAATCACCCAGGGCACGCGTGGGGTCAAGGATCTGTATGCCAGCCACGGCTTCGCGTTCGGCCACAGCCTGGCCCGACTCAGCGTGTTCGGCAAGGAGGATAGCGGCTTTGATTATGATGCTGACGCTAACGACTTTCGCGACGGCAGGCGCCTGAATGCGTTCAACATGCTGGGTGAGACTACGCTGAGCGCCAGTCAGACCCTGAGCTGGCAATTCGGTGCCAAGGAGGGCGCTAACCAGCTGGACAATGACTACACCGTGCTGGCAAGACCGACCAACACTGCTTTCCTTTATGACCGGGTAATGGCCGAGCATCAAGCCAACTCTGACCTCACGGCCAGAGACTATTTTGCCCAACTGCACTGGAAAAATGACCTCTCGCCCTCGCACCGGTTGGAAATCAAGACCTATGCGCAGCATATGGAACGCCTCAGCCAATGGCGCGCCTGCGATTCGCCAGTGGTGTTTTCACCCGAACTACGCACCTTATACCAGGCGGGCAATGTCTACCCGAGGCGAATCAACTACATGTTGCGCAATCGTGGCGCGTGGCGTGATCCCGTGTTCGCCGCCGACTATCTGGTTAATTCAGACGGCCTGGCGCCTGAACTACTGCCGCTGGTTGAGAGCGTGGTCGCCGAACATGCCGCTGCGCGCAACAGCGAGCCGGCCTGCTGGGATCTGAACGAAAACCTGCGCGAAACGCGCTACGAAGTCGAGCTACAAAATACCCTGCAGCTGGCAGATAACCTGCGCACCGTATTGGGTGGCAGCCTGCGCTATGACGAGGCGCGCTCCGACACCCTGTTTGGCGGCCGGGTAGATAACCAGATAGGCCAGTTATTCGGCCATCTGGAATACCGGCCTCACCAGCGCTGGCTATTACATGCCGGAGCAATGGCCGAAGACGACAAACTGAGCGGTTTTTCCCTCTCGCCACGGATCGCCGCGCATTTTTTCCTGCGGCCCACCCACAGTCTGCGCGTGGTGTACTCCGAAGCCGTGCGCTCCCCGGACATGTACGAAAACAATGCCCACTGGACCTATAGCGCCGACAATCTCAGCGGCCCGGTTTCCGCTAGTGATCAGTACTACGCTTTGGCCCAGGGCCCCGGCAACCTGAAACAGGAGCGCATGCGCTCCCATGAAATCGGTTACAACGGCTATTTTCACGACCTGGGTTTGTCTGTAGACATCAAAGGCTTTTATGACGAGATCCGCGACATGATCAGCCAGCCGTTGCAGATTGTGAACTTCGTGCCGAATAACGACAGCTTCTCCCGCTTTACCGGCGCCGAAACGCAAATTGACTGGAGCCTGACACGCGCTGACCGGCTAAGACTGACCTATGCCTACGTTGACTTCGTCGCGACCAATCGCCTGGACCAGCGGCTCACCGCACGCAATAGCGGGTCCGCCGCCTGGCTGCGTCAGTGGCCCGGCAAGATTGACAGCAGCCTGATCTATTACGGGGCAGACATGCTCAACGAGCGGCGCTTTGAACGGCTTGACAGCCGTGTCGCCAAGCGTTTTGATTTGCCCAGCGCCAGCCATCTTGATCTGGCACTGACCTGGCAATACCGGCTCGACGACGAGGCGCTAACCTGGCCGGACAACGTATTCAAAAGCCGCAGCCATTATTATCTCAGCGCCGAACTGAATTTCTGAAACCCAGCAGCGCACCCTGGCGGCATTATCTGCCGGGGTCTACAGCCATAGCAGACAAGGAATGTCGGATGCACAGATTGATCATGATGGCACCCAGGTGATGAAGGTCATCCGCCTGCTGCTGGTCAGCTGCGGCATTGTGCTGTCTGCATTGGCGCGCGCTGACACCCTCCTGGTGGTCATCCCCGAGTCCAACAGCCTGACTGTCGAGTTCATTGAGCAACTGCGCGACAGGCGCAGCGCCGACAGCATCCTGGTGCACAACCTGGCACTGGCCGGCACCGCGACTGCGCCCAGCGCGTCCCTGCTCATCACCCTGGGGAGCCGCAGCCTGCAATGGCGGCTTGAACAGGGCCTCGACACCCCGACCATCGCGACCTATGTCAGCCGCAGCGGACTGACCCTCCTTGGCCTGTCGACGCTGCCGGACTCCGTGCAGCTGCTGTTGGCCAATCCACAACCGTCACGGCAGCTGAGATTGGCGGCACTCTTGATCCCCAAGACGCTGAAGGTTGGCGCACTGTATAGCCCAAAGCATCAGGGGCAGTTGCCCGAATGGGAACAGTCGGCCACGGCCCTCGGCCTGAATCTGGTCAGCCTGCCCCTGGCCAGCCAGAAGCAGCTCGGCAGACAGCTGATTGACTTGCTCGACAGCAGCGATGTGCTGATGGCCCTCGACGACCCGGATATTTACAACGCGGATAACCTCAAGAGCATTCTGCTCAGCAGCTACACACGCAACAAGGTGCTGATCGGCCCCAGCGCACCCTTCATCAATGCCGGTAGCCTGAGCACCACCTACAGCACACCCGGCCAGATGGCGCAGAGCATTGATAAGGTGCTCGGCGCGCCCTGGCACGCTGGCCGGATCCGTTACCCGCAG
Source organism: Halopseudomonas sp. (assembly GCA_046496585.1). Taxonomy (GTDB): domain Bacteria; phylum Pseudomonadota; class Gammaproteobacteria; order Pseudomonadales; family Pseudomonadaceae; genus Halopseudomonas. Next base: position 5,326 of record JAWOGT010000335.1, on the reverse strand, counting down.
TATTTTTCCGTTCTCAGCAATGCCCAGGTGGCGCGTTCGCTAGGCTTTCCGCCACCGGATGACGACGCCCTGGCTGAGCGGTTGAGACAACAGGAGGTGGGCCGATGAGCCTGTGGAAGACCGGCAGCATTCACAACCGGCTGATTCTGATCGCCCTGGCTCCCGCGCTCATGCTCGGCTTGGTAGTGTTTGCCTATTTTGTCAGCGCGCGTCTGGATGATGTGAGTAGTCAGTTACAGGACACCGGCAGCCTGATCGCCGGGCAACTCGCACCCACCGCCGAATACGGCGTCATCAGTGGCAACCTGCACACCCTGGAAAGCCTGATCAAGGGCGCGTTGGACACCCCCCACGTGCGCAGCGTAGAAGTATATGACCAAGCCGGCAGGCTGATGCTGAATCTGCAGTCCGCACAACAGCAGACGGCAGCCGCGCCCTTGCACTACTTCGCCGCGGACATTCAGCGCCAACGGATTGTGCTACAGAACGAGCTTTATCTACTCGATATGCCGGTTGCCAAACGCGATGACGCGTCTCGCTATCTCGGGCAGGTCCGTGTCGGTCTGAGCAGAGATATTTTCGATGATCGCCAGGAGCAGATCCTGCTCGGCGCCCTGCTGTTGGCAGGGCTGGTGATACTGGCTGCGCTGGCGCTCGCCTTGCGCCTGGCCAGTGCGCTCTCCAACCCCTTGGCACGCATGAGCCAGGCGGTCCAGGCACTGCAGGAGGGCCACCTGGAAACCCGTCTGAACGAGGATCAGCAGCATGAGATAGGCCAGCTGATGCATAACATCAATAACCTCGCCGGCGCCCTGCAGCAGTCTGCACACCAGCAGCAGCAAGCGCTGGCCGAGATGAATGGCGCGCGGGAAGAAGCCGAAGCAGCAAACCGCGCCAAGTCGGACTTTCTAGCCATGATGAGCCACGAGCTGCGCACCCCTATGAATGGCGTGCTGGGCATGTTGCAACTGCTGGAAACCACCACACTGAACACTGAACAGGCAGAATATGTGCAGATCGCCGGTGAATCGACCGATCACCTGCTACGGGTCATCAACGATATCCTGGATTTCTCGCGCATCGAACATGGGGTGCTCGAACTGGAGGCGATCGCCTTCAATCTGCCAGAGCTGATCCATCACTCGGCGAGCGTATTCGAACATACCGCCGCGCAGCAGGGCCTGACGCTGACCACCCGGACCCAGGGCAGCCCCTGCTCTCCCACCGTCATCGGCGATCCCACACGCCTGCGGCAGATACTGGTCAATCTGGTGGGCAACGCGCTCAAGTTCACCGAGCAGGGCAGTATCGAAATCGACAGCCATTGGCACACCGATGCCGATGAGCGCAGCATCACCTTGCGCTGCCAAGTCAGAGACAGCGGCATAGGTATTGCTCCTGAGCACCTGGAAAGCATGTTTCACGCCTTCCAGCAGGCTGACAGCAGTACCTCCCGGCGCTTTGGCGGTACCGGCCTGGGTCTTTCCATCGCCAGGACCTTTGCCCTGAAAATGGGCGGCCGCCTGGAAGCCCGGAGCATGCCAGGTCAGGGATCGTGCTTTACCCTGACCATCACCTTGCCATTGACCGAACCCCTGGTCGACGCCCCTGGCACGCCACCGGCAGAGGCTGCAACTGTCGGTGGGCTGCCAATTCTGCTGGTGGAAGACAACCCAGTGAACCAGATGGTCATCGAGGGCATGCTGCACAGCCTTCGCTATCAGGTCGTCACCGCCGATAACGGGCAATCCGCGCTGCAGCATCTGACCACAGGCGGTCAGGCCTTCGCTGCCATTCTCATGGATCTGCAGTTGCCGGACATTGACGGCCTGAGCGTATTCCGCCAGTACTTAGAGCACTGCGCCATGCAGCAACAAACGCCTGTCAGCTGTATTGCCTTGACGGCCAGCGTGATGGCGGAAGACCGCAGGCGCTGTGCAGACGCCGGCATGCAGGGTTTTCTCAGCAAGCCGCTGTCTCGCCAAGCCTTGCAAAAGGGACTGCAAGAACAATTGCAGCCCAACAACCGCGATCATTGACCGCACTGATCCACCACTATTTCACTCCTGTGCAAGGCTTGGCCGAGCGGTGATACTACGCAGCTGCCATCAACAGTCCCTGCGAGTACCGTGACCATGTCCATCACCCTTGAAACGCCTTTTAGCGTGTTGCCTGACCTCATCGCCCTGCATGCCGAACACCGTGGTAGCCATCCCGCGCTGATCCAGGACGGCGAGCAGCTTGATTACCAGCAACTGCATCACAAGGTCGATCAGGTCGCCGCTGCTTTGCAGCGGGATGGCTTCAAGCCCGGCGAGAGCATCGCCATTTGCGGCAGCAACTCGATCCCCTATGCCCTGCTGTATGTCGGCGCGTTACGCGCGGGCATGGTTGTGGCGCCGTTGGCCCCCTCCTCTACCCCCGAGGGGCTGATGACCATGATCCGCGACTCGGGCGCCAAGCTGATCTTCGTCGATCAGGCCGTCGATCAGGCCTTGTGCAGTACTGCCGAACAGCATCAGCTGACGCTGCTGAGCATGGACGACAGCCGCCCGGAACAGGGCTTCAGCCGCTGGCTCGCGGATGACGCACCGTCCCCGGTCAGCATTACACCCGAGATGCCTTTCAATATTATCTATTCCTCCGGCACCACCGGGGAGCCAAAGGGCATTGTGCAGTCCCACGGCATGCGCTGGTCACATATTCAGCGCGGCCTGGTGTTCGGCTACGGCCCGGAATGCATCACGCTGATTTCCACGCCGCTGTATTCCAACACCACCCTGGTGTCTTTCCTGCCATCCATTGGCCTCGGCGGGACGGTGGTGCTGATGGCCAAATTTGATGCAGAAAAGTACCTTAAGCTGGCCAAACAGTTGTCGGTTACCCACACCATGCTGGTGCCGGTGCAGTATCAGCGCATCATGGACCGCGAGGATTTTGACGGCTACGACCTGTCCAGCTTCCGGATGAAGTTCAGCACCAGTGCGCCCTTCCACGCCGAACTCAAGGCGGACATTCTCAAACGCTGGCCCGGCGGCTTGATCGAGTTCTACGGCATGACCGAAGGCGGTGGCTCCTGCATGCTGGCCGCGCACCAGTTCCCGGACAAGCTCGCCACCGTTGGCCAGCCACTGGAAAATCACGACATGCGCGTGATTGACGAAGCCGGTCTGGAACTGCCCTACGGTGAGATCGGTGAGGTGGTCGGCCATTCACCAGCAATGATGACCGGTTACCTGAACAAACCGGAGAAGACCGCCGAAGCCGAATGGTATGACGCCGAGGGCAAACGGTTTATCCGCACCGGCGATGTCGGCCGCTTCGACAGCGAAGGCTTTCTGACGCTGATGGACCGCCGCAAGGACATGATCATCAGCGGTGGTTTCAACATCTACCCCAGCGATCTGGAACAGCAACTGCGCCAACATCCAGACCTGCAGGAGGTCACCGTGATCGGCGTGCAATCGCGCAGCTGGGGCGAAACACCAGTCGGCTACGCGGTGTTGCGCCCCGGCGCGCTGGCCGATGCGCAGGCGATCGGCCAGTGGTTCAATGAGCGGGTCGGCAAAACCCAGCGCCTCAATCGCCTGATCCTGACCGATGAGCTGCCGCGCAGTGCGATTGGCAAAGTGCTCAAGCGCGAGCTGCGCGATCAGTTCCAGGCCGAATTCGGCGAATTGGATTGACCCAGCGCAACCCGGCCTTGGTCGGGGGCAGAGAAACTTTGTCCTCGGCCCCCATCGCGGGTATCCTCAACGCCTGACTCGCCAGTCTGACCTCCGGTTGTGACTCCGGGAGCGGACGGGCAGTCTGAGCTTACGCTGGCGGATAAATCCGTAAAGCACCGCAGAGCCGAATTAATCGCACCCCGCCGAACGGGGTTGAGCAGGAGCGAACATGTCTAAACAGAATGCGTATACCCGGGAAGAGTTGCTTCAATGCAGCCGTGGCGAATTGTTCGGGCCCGGAAACGCACAACTACCCGCCCCCAATATGCTGATGATTGACCGCATCACCCACATCAGCAACACCGGTGGCAAGTATGGCAAAGGCGAAATTGTTGCCGAGCTGGATATCCATCCTGATCTCTGGTTCTTCGCCTGCCATTTTGAAGGTGACCCGGTGATGCCCGGTTGCCTGGGCCTGGATGCCATGTGGCAGCTGGTCGGCTTTCACCTGGGCTGGCTTGGCTATGAAGGCAAAGGCCGCGCTCTGGGCTCCGGCGAAGTGAAGTTCTTCGGCCAAGTGCTGCCCACCGCGAAGAAAGTCACCTACACCATACATATCAAACGCACTATTAATCGCTCTTTGACCCTCGGCATAGCCGACGGCAGCATGGCGGTCGATGGGCGTGAAATCTACACCGCTGAAGGTTTGCGGGTAGGTCTGTTTACATCTACCGATAGCTTCTGAGGATACTCACCATGCGTCGCGTCGTCATTACCGGTATGGGCATCATTTCCTGCCTGGGCCAGGACCTGGAATCGGTCGCCGCCAGCCTCAAAGCTGGCAAATCAGGCATTCGGCATAATCAATCCTATGCCGACATGGGGCTGCGCAGCCACGTCTCCGGCAGCGTCGATATTGATCTGGATGCCGCCATCGACCGCAAGATCAAGCGCTTTATGGGTGACGCCGCCGGCTTCGCCTATCTGTCCATGCAGCAGGCCATCGCTGACGCGGGTCTGAGCGCTGAAGACATCAGCCATCCGCGTATCGGCCTGATCGCCGGCAGTGGCGGTGCCTCCACCCTGAACCAGATGGAAGCGATCGACATCCTGCGTGAAAAGGGCGTGAAGAAGATCGGCCCATACCGTGTGCCACGGACCATGGGCAGCACGGTATCAGCCGGTCTGGCTACGCCGTTCAAGATCAAGGGGATCAACTACTCGATTTCCTCGGCCTGTGCCACCAGCGCCCACTGTATCGGCAGCGCCATGGAACAGATCCAGCTCAACAAGCAGGATATGGTCTTCGCTGGCGGCGGCGAGGAAGAGCACTGGTCGCAGTCGATGCTGTTCGATGCGATGGGCGCCCTCTCGACCCGCTATAATGACACGCCGGAAAAAGCCTCCCGCGCCTACGACGCCCAGCGCGATGGCTTCGTTATTGCTGGCGGCGGTGGCATGGTCGTGGTTGAAGAACTGGAGCACGCTCTGGCCCGCGGCGCGAAGATCTACGCCGAAGTGGTCGGCTATGGCGCGACCTCCGATGGTTACGACATGGTCGCGCCCAGCGGTGAAGGCGCCGTGCGCTGCATGCAGCAAGCACTGGCTACCGTCGATGGCACTATCGACTACCTGAACACCCACGGCACCTCGACACC
>JAWOGT010000165.1:0-11494 GCA_046496585.1 Halopseudomonas sp. | reverse complement strand
TCTAAAAGTAGCATCATATGTAGAGTTTTACTTTTCCAGAGGCGCATATGATTACCCGTGGCTTGCTTGACCAATTACTCAAATCCGGATCTGACCTGCTGCAAAGTGGTTCCGTCGCCCAGGACGGAAACGCTCAGCGGCCCAAGGCCGCTAACAAGGCGGGCTCAGCGCTTGACGGCTTGCTGTCCGGTGTTGGTGGCGGCGCGCTTGGCGCGGGTGCTATTGGCCTGTTAATGGGGAGTAAAAAAGCCCGCAAGATGGGCGGCAAAGTGATCACCTATGGTGGGCTCGCGGCACTCGGCGTGGTCGCTTACAAGGCTTACAGCAACTGGCAAGAACAGAACGGCTCAGCGCAGCAGCGCAAGATGGAGCCGCAAACGCTTGACCGCCTGCCGGCGGCGCAGGTTGAAGAGCATAGCCAGGCGATCCTGCGCGCGGTGATTGGTGCCGCCAAGGCCGACGGGCACATAGACGGCCGTGAGCGCGAGTTGATCGATCGCGAGGTGGCCAAACTCAGCCCGGACCCCGATGTGCACCGCTGGTTTGATCGGGAGCTGAACAAGCCCCTGGAGCCCAAGGACATCGCCAGTTCGGCGAGCACCCCGGAGATGGCCGCCGAAATGTACCTGGCCAGCCTGCTGATGGTGGATGAGGAGAACTTTATGGAGCGCTCCTATCTCGAGGAACTGGCCCGGCAATTGGCGCTGGACCCGGCGTTGAAAATCGAGCTGGAGAAGCAGGCCCGCACAGCTGTCTGACCCGCAGTCGCAGCACAACTGCATGGCTTCAGCCGCAAGCCGCACTTTGCCGGAAAGGACGTCCTGGTCAGGGCCGATGAGTGGCTCGGCGAGCGGCTGATGATCGGCGATCAGGTCTATGCCGACGACGTTGCAGGCCCGGTGCTTATATGGCCGCGCCGCAAATGCCTGATCATCTATACTCGGTGCCAGGGGCAATTCAATCCTGCATCTAACCAGGCCAGTTGGCGCCATGCCCCAGGCAGATTGTTTGGTCTGAATCATCCTCGCGCCAAGTGGAATGGTTGCCATGTCGAGATTTCAGAGTTTTCAGAAGAGCAGCGATGCAGAATTGCTGCGATCCGAGTTATTCAGCATTGAGCAGTTGAAGCGCCACGCTGTACTGCTGGCCGACCAGCATGAAATCGACCTGCGGCTAGGTCCAGACAAGCTGCTGCCTCGTCTGAAAGACAACGAAGAGGTGTTGCTGGCCGCCTATGATGTGGTGACCAAGACGGCAACCAGCGGGCGTTTTGTCCCCTCGGAAGCCTGGTTGCTGGATAACTTCTACCTCATTGAGCAGCAGATCGGCTTGGCAAGAGGGCACTTGCCGCGGGGCTACAGCCAACAGTTACCGCGCCTGAAAACTGGTCTGTCGGCTGGTTATCCGCGGGTTTATGATCTGGCCTTCGAGCTTATTTGCCACGGCGACGGGCGACTGGATAGTGAAAACGTCACCCAGTTCATTGCCTCCTATCAGACGGTAATCCCGCTCAAGCTGGGAGAACTGTGGGCCTTTCCGATCATGTTACGCCTGGCCTTGCTGGAAAACCTGCGCCGGGTGGCCGTGCAGATCGCTCGGCGGCATGAAGAGCGGGAAGTGGCTATCGCCTGGACCGATCGGATGCTGCTGACCGCGGAGCAGGAGCCCGGCAAGCTGGTGCGGGTGCTGGCGGACTTCGTTCAGGCAGAAGTGGCCCTGACGGCAGCTTTTGTCGAAGAGTTCTACGCCCGGTTGCAGGCTCAGGGGCCGGCCATGGCCTTCGTCCAGACCTGGCTGGAGCACAAGCTGGCTGAGCAGGGTGTTACCGCGACCCAGCTGACAGAGGTCGCCGCCCGAACCGCGGCTGCCAACCAGATCTCGATTGCCAACAGTATCGGCAGTCTTCGCTTTATCGGCTCCATGGACTGGAAAACCTATGTCGAAACCCTGAGCCTGGTCGAGCAGACGCTGCAGGGCGACCCTGCAGGCACCTATAGGCTGCAGGATTTTGCAACCCGCGATCGTTACCGGCATGTGATCGAGGATGTCGCGCGGGGGAGCCGCTGTTCGGAAGTAACGGTAGCGCAGACGGCCATCAGACTGGCGCTAAGCGCTGCGGCGCAGCTTGGCCCAGATCACCGCAGTGCGCATGTTGGTTATTACCTCAAGGACCGGGGGCGACGGTTGCTGAAGGAAAACACCGGTTGTGAACTGCTCTGGCGAACACGCATGAGCCGGGTCGTCGGGCGCTTCCAGTTGTGGCTTTACCTGGGTGTGATTTTTGCGTTCACAGTCGCCGCCAGCGCCGGGGTGTTGGCGTTGTCCGGGTGGGGAACGACGCCCGGCTGGAAGCTGGCGCTGATCAGCGTGCCGCTGTTCATCGGCTCGTCTGCGCTGGTGGTTTCGCTGGTCAATATGCTGCTGACACTGCTGTTGCCACCCAGAGTCCTGCCCAGGCTGGATTTCTCCGAAGGTATTCCCGAGCAACACCGGACCATGGTGGTGGTGCCGACCCTGCTGGCCAAGGCTAGCGATATTGATGATCTGCTGGAGAATCTCGAGATTCGCTATCTCGGCAACCGCGACGCCAATGTGTTCTTCGCATTGCTAACGGATTTTCCCGATGCTGACGCAGCCGTGCTGCCTGAAGACGACGGGCTTATTCAGCGTGCCCGGGCTGAAGTAGAGCGCCTCAACCTCAGCTACCGTGGCAGTGGTCCCGACCCTTTTTACCTGTTCCACCGGCCGCGGTTATGGAATCCGGTAGACCAGGTATGGATGGGCTATGAGCGCAAGCGCGGCAAGCTTGAGCAGTTCAATGCGCTGCTCAGAGGCGAGGCTGAGGGGGCCTTCTCGGACATGGTCGGCGACTGTTCGATTCTGCATTCGATTCGTTACGTCATTACCCTGGATACCGATACCCATTTGCCGCGCGATACCGCCCGGGCGCTGGTCGGCAATATGGCCCATCCGCTCAACCGCCCGGTGTATGACGCTGCCAGGGGGCGCATTGTCGAAGGCTATGCCATTCTCCAGCCCCGCGCCTCGATCAGCCTGAACAGTGCCGGACGCTCGCGCTTCGCCCGCCTGTATGCCGGCGAATCGGGTATCGACCCCTACACCCGTGAGGTCTCGGACGTCTATCAGGATATCTTTGCTGAAGGCTCGTTTATCGGCAAAGGCATCTACGATGTGGATGCCTTTCGTCTGGCGGTGGACGGGCGCTTTCCGGAGAATCTGATTCTCAGCCACGACCTCCTGGAAGGCGGCTACGCCCGCTCGGCACTGATCACCGACGTCGATCTGATTGAGGACTATCCGCCCACCTATGCAATGGATGCCAGCCGTCGCCACCGTTGGATTCGGGGTGACTGGCAACTGCTGTACTGGCTATTACCCTGGGTGCCCACGGGCGTCTCGGCCACCGCGACAGCAGACGCCGGGCTGCCCTCCGGCAAGCCCGCGCCCGAATGGCAGCCAAACCCACTCACCGCACTCTCGCGCTGGAAGCTGCTCGACAATCTGCGTCGCAGTCTGGTGCCGCCGGCGCTGGTCGCCCTGCTTGGCGCAGGCTGGGTGCTGGGTATCGGCACGCTCTGGTTGTGGCCACTACTTATTTTGCTGGTGGTGTACCTGCCGGCGGTTATTCACGCCGTTATTGATCTGGCCCGTAAACCGCCTGAACGGGATTGGATAGTGCACCTGAAGCTGGCCATCCAGTCGGCGCAGCGGCCACTGGCCACTGCGGTGCTGACGCTGATGCTCCTGCCCTACGAGGCATGGCTGTGTCTTGATGCAATCGGGCGCTCCGGGGTGCGGATGCTGTACACCCGCCAGGGCTTGCTGCTATGGCAGCTGCCGTATTACCGCATCCGCAATGCCTGCCTGACACTGACTGATTATGTCAAAGAGATGTGGGTCGCTCCGGTGCTGGTCGCGGTGCTCTGCGCCGCCATGCTGTTGTCCGGGGTGACCCTCAGCGCCTGGGCTTACCTGGCACCGGTATTCATCCTGTGGCTGTTGTCGCCCGTGGCCGTGTGGTGGATCAGCCAGCCGGCGGAGATCGGGGTGAGCGAAATAAGCCCGCACCAGCAGGCCTTTTTACGCACCTCGGCGCGCCGTACCTGGCGTTTTTTCGATGAGTTTGTCGGTCCGGCGGACAACTGGCTGCCGCCAGATAATTACCAGGAATACCCTGAGCCGCTGATCGCGTCGCGAACCTCACCGACCAATATGGGTATGTCTCTGCTGGCCGATCTTGCCGCCAGCGATTTTGGCTACATCTCTGCCGGGGAGTGTTTGCAGCGGGTGGGTGCCACGCTGTCATCCATGGAACAGCTGGAGCGGTATCGCGGGCACTTCTTTAACTGGTACGACACCCGGACCCTTGAGCTCTTGCGGCCGCAGTATGTGTCATCAGTGGACAGCGGTAATCTGGTCGGCTGTCTGCTCACGCTGCAGGCAGGGTTGGCGGAGTTCAGGTGCCGGCCGATTGTATCGCCTTTGGCGTTTCAGGGCCTGCAGGACACCCTGCGGGTGCTTGCCGAGCACCTGCCTGTGCCGGCCCCGGCGGCTTTGGCTAAAACAGTTCAGCAACTGCAGCTCAAGCTGGAGTCGTTGACCCAGCAACACACGCCTCCTGCCCCGGCAGGGGTCCGGCAAGCGTTGAAGGAGGTCGCCGCGCTGGCGGAGGCTTTGCTCGACGCCCTGGCGCCGGACACTGAGGCCGAACTCGACTACTGGGCCCGCGCGCTGGTTCGACAATGCCGGGGGATCACCGCCGATCTTGACTGCTTGCTGCCAGACAATGAGTCCTTCGACAAGATGCCCTCGCTGGAGGAACTGGCCGATGCGCTGGGTGAAATGCACAGTCAGCCACGCCAGCGTCTGGCGCTGATCAGTGAGCTGGTAGAGCGCTGTTGCCAGATGGCATTGATGGATTTTGACTTTCTTTTCGACAGAACCAGCGGATTATTGGCCATTGGCTATGACGTCGGCGAGCGTCGTCGGGATCCGTCCTGCTATGATCTTCTGGCATCCGAAGCCCGGTTGGCCAGTTTTCTGGTGATTGCCCAGGGTCAGGTTCCACAAAAACACTGGTTCTCTCTGGGACGCCTGCTCACCAGTCACGGTGCCGATGTCAGCCTGATCTCCTGGAGCGGCTCGATGTTTGAGTACCTGATGCCGCAGTTGATCATGCCCGGCTTTGCCGGCACGCTGCTGGACCAGGCCTGCAAGGCGGCGGTGGCCCGCCAGATTGAGTATGGTCAGCAGCGCTCAGTGCCCTGGGGCATCTCGGAGTCCTGCTACAATGCAACCGACATGGACCAGGTCTATCAGTACCGGGCCTTTGGCGTGCCGGGGCTGGGTTTCAAGCGTGGTCTGGGTGACGACCTGGTCATAGCCCCTTACGCCAGCGCACTGGCGCTGACCGTTATGCCAGATGAAGCCAGTCGCAATCTTCAGGTGCTGGCCGACAGTGGGTTTCTCGGCGCCTACGGGTTTTATGAGGCTATCGATTACACCCCTGCGCGGCTGCCCCGCGGCAAGACCTTTGCCGTTGTGCGTTGCTATATGGCTCACCATCAGGGCATGAGTCTGCTTGCTTTCGCCCACGTCCTGCTAACGCAACCCATGCAGCGCCGGTTCATGTCCGACCCCCAGGCCCGCGCCACCGAGTTGCTGTTGCAGGAGCGGGTACCGAAGCTGGGCGCAACCGTTCACCCGCATGCGGCAGAGGTCTCCGCAGCAGCCCGGCCGCCGGAGGAGGAGATGGGCTCGGTGATGCGGGTGTTTGCCAATCCGGACATGCCGTTACCAGAAGTACACCTGTTGTCCAACGGCTCCTATCACGTCATGGTCACCCACAGCGGCGGCAGCTACAGCCGCTGGCGCGACCTGGCCATCACCCGCTGGCGCGAGGATGTCACCTCGGATAACTGGGGCACTTTTGTCTATCTGCGCGACCGGGATACCGGGCTGTACTGGTCCAGCGCCTATCAGCCGACCCTGCGCAAGGCTGATCGTTACGAAGCGATATTTGTCCAGGAGCGGGCCGAATACCGGCGCTGCGACCAGGACGTTGAAGCCCATACGGAGCTCAGTGTATCGCCGGAAGACGATGTCGAGATACGCCGGATAACCCTGACCAACCAGTCGTCCCGGCCCCGGCGGATTGAAATGACCAGTTATACCGAAGTGGTCCTGGCGCCGCTTAACGCGGATCTGGCCCATCGGGCCTTCAGCAACCTGTTTGTGCAGACTGAAATCCTGCCCGAGCACCGGGCCATTCTGTGCACCCGCCGGCGCCGGATTCCGGGCGAATCGGTACCCTGGATGTTCCACCTGTTTACCGCGCCCGAGCGGGTTACGGGCACGCCTTCCTTCGAGACCGATCGCGCGCGTTTCATCGGCCGCGGCAGAACAGCGGGAAACCCAGCCATGCTGGATGCATCGGCCAGCGCCGAACTCTCCAACACTGAGGGCCCGGTGCTGGACCCGATCGTCGCTATCCGCAGGACCGTCCGCCTAGCGGCAGACGATTGCGTCACTGTACAAGTGATAACGGGGGCGGCCAGCACCCGGGAGGCCGCCATTGCCCTGATAGAAAAATATTCCGACTATCATTTTGTCGACCGGGCATTCGAGATGGCCTGGTTCCAGAGCCAGGAAGTGCTGTGCCACCTCAACGCCAAAGAAGCGGAAATACAGGTATTTGGCCGCCTGGCCAACTCGGTCATCTATGCCACGGCCCTGCGCCGCGCACAACCGGGCGTCATCGTCCGCAACCAGTTGGGGCAGGCCGGCCTGTGGCGTTTTGGCATATCCGGGGATCTGCCCATCGTGCTGTTGCAGATTGCCGATATCAACCGTATCGATCTGGTACGGCAGGTGCTTCAGGCGCATGCCTATTGGCGGCTCAAGGGTCTGGTCGCCGATCTGGTGATCGTCAATGAGGATTTCTCGGGCTATCGGGCGGAGTTGCAGGATCGGATTATCGGTCTGATCAACACCGGGCCGGAGGCCTATGTCCTGGACCGCCAGGGCGGGGTGTTTGTCCGTCGTTCCGAGGAACTGTCTGAAGACGAGCGGGTCCTGTTGCAAACGGTCGCGCGCATTGTCTTCAGCGATAGCACCGAGACGCTGATTGAGCAGGTGGAGCGCCGCGCATCAACCCAGCGGATATCCGATCAGTTGCGTCCGTCACGCAAGCGCCAGCCTGAAATGCTAGCCCCCTTGCCTGCGCGCGATCTGCTTTTCGACAACGGCCTGGGTGGTTTTGCCCCGGACGGCAAGGAGTACGTGATCAGGCTGGAGCCCGGTGAAACCACACCGGCGCCCTGGTGCAATGTGATTGCCAGCCCCTACATTGGTACCGTGGTCAGCGAAAGTGGCAGCGCCTACACCTGGGTCGAGAATGCCCACGAGTTCCGCTTGACCACCTGGCACAATGACCCCCTGAGTGATACCACTGGTGAGGCGTTCTATATTCGCGATGAAGAGACAGGAGCCTATTGGTCGCCGACGCCGTTGCCAGCCCGGGGCCGGTCCGGATACCTCTGCCGGCATGGTTTTGGCTACAGTGTATTTGAGCACAGCGAAGGTGCCATCCGCTCTGAACTGAGCACCTTTGTCGCCATGGATGCGCCAGTGAAGTTTGTCGTGGTCCGCCTGCATAACCAGTCGGACCGACCTCGGCAGCTGTCCTTGTCGGGATACTGGGAGCTGGTGATGGGCGAATGGCGCCACGCCAATCTGATGCATATTGTCAGCGAAACAGACCCCTACAGTGGTGCGCTATTTGCTCGCAACGCCTATGGGCGTGAATGCGCAGGGCGTGTGTTTTTTGCTCACGTCAGCGAGCCGGATCAGACCCAGTGTGGCAACCGCGGCGAATTTATCGGGCGCAACGGCTCGCTGCGCAAGCCGGCGGCCATGCGCCGCACGCAGTTGTCCGGCGGTACCGGGGCGGGTCTGGATCCCTGTGCAGGGATTCAGGCCAACGTCGAACTGGATGCGGGTCAGACTACCGAAATCGTCTTTGTCTTCGGGGCCGCCGGGAATGCCGCCGAGGCCAGGGACTATATCGAGCGCTTTGGTACTCCTGCCGGAGCGGGCTCTGCGCTGGAAGCGGTGCACGAGTACTGGCAGCGGACGCTCGGCGCGGTGCAGGTCGACACCCCGGACCCGGCCCTGAACATCATGACCAACGGCTGGTTGGTGTATCAGACCCTGTCGTGCCGGTATTGGGGCCGCAGTGGCTATTATCAGTCCGGCGGGGCGTTTGGCTTCCGTGATCAGCTACAGGACAGCCTGGCGCTGATGCATACCACGCCCGCGATGGTGCGCGAGCAGTTGCTGCGTTGCGCCGGGCGCCAGTTTCTCAAGGGCGATGTGCAACATTGGTGGCATCCACCGACGGGGCAGGGCGTGCGCACGCGTTTTTCCGATGATTACCTCTGGCTGCCCTATGTCACCTGCCGTTATGTGGCGGCCACCGGCGATACCAGCGTCCTCGACGAGCAGGTGCACTTCATTGAGGGCCGTGAGCTTAATCTGGATGAGGAGGCCTACTATGACCAACCCCAGCGCTCGCCCATCGCCGCCAGTCTTTATGAGCACTGTGTGAGCGCGATCAGGTATGGGCTGAAGTTTGGTCCGCACCACTTGCCGTTGATGGGGTGTGGTGACTGGAATGACGGCATGAACCTGGTCGGCCCCGGGGGACGCGGGGAGAGTGTCTGGCTGGCCTGGTTCCTGTACGACAACCTGCAGGGCTTCGCCGCATTGGCCCAGACCCGCAGTGATGCCAGTTTTGCCGAGGAGTGCCGCACGCAAGCCGAGACCCTGCGCGGCCATGTGGAATCCAGTGCCTGGGACGGCGCCTGGTATCGGCGGGCCTGGTTCGATGACGGGACCCCGCTTGGCTCGAGCACTAACAATGAATGTCGGATTGACTCCATCAGCCAGAGTTGGTCGATCATTTCCGGGGGCGGTGACCCGGTCCGGGCCCGTCAGGCGATGGAGGCGGTCAACCAGCAACTGGTCAGCCGTGAAGCCCAGCTGATCAGATTGCTCGACCCGCCATTCGATCACTCGGAGCTTGAGCCCGGCTATATCAAAGGCTATGTCCCCGGGGTCCGGGAAAACGGCGGGCAGTACACCCATGCCGCGATCTGGACGACCATGGCCTTTGCGATGTTGGGCGACGCAGAACGGGCCTGGGAGCTCTACCGCATGCTCAACCCGATCAATCATGGACACACGCCGGAAGCCATCGCTCTGTACAAGGTCGAGCCTTACGTCATGAGCGCTGATGTATACGGCTCCCAGCCGCATACCGGGCGTGGCGGCTGGACGTGGTACACAGGGGCTTCGGGCTGGATGTACCGCCTCACCCTGGAGACCCTGCTGGGACTGCAGCTCGAAGTTGATTACCTGCGGATTGCCCCCTGCCTGCCGGCCGGCTGGCCGTCTTGCAAAATCCGCTACCGCTATCGGGAAACCGTTTATCAGATCAATATTCGCCGCACTAGTGACCACTCACAGGAGGTGATCCGGGTGGTTCTGGACGGCCAGACCCTGGAAAACGCCGGCAAGGCAGGCACAGAGCAGGGTCGGATTCCGCTGCTGGATGATCGCCAGGCGCACGAGGTGAATGTCGAACTGGGCTGACAACGGCGGGAATGCGGGGGGCTGGAGGTGACCTCCCCGGCCCTGCACGAAGGTCCGCGGCGGTCAGCTACCGGCAGCGTGTTGGGCCTCGATGGTCTGCAGGTAGGCGACCATGGCATGAGTCAACTCGGTGCGCAGCACCCGCTCCCGGTAGTGGTTGTTTTCCTGCAATGACTGCAGCGCGCCGACCGGAATGTTATACAGCACATAGCTGATGGTTTTCAGTAGCGCCGTGTCCAACGCCGGCATGCGCAGTTCCAGCACCTTTTCATAATTCGCATGGATCGAGCGCCGCAGGGCCGGCGCGTCCTCAGTTTTGTTGCCCAGCGAATTGCTGATGATCACCAGCATCTCGGGGTAGGTATCAATATAGTGGAAATACGGCCGAGCCAGGCTCTCGATCACCGTCTGGGCGCTCATGTCGCGCCACTGCACTGAAGAAATCTGGTCCAGCTCGCGGGTAATGTTGTTCATGGCTAGCATGTGACGCTGGCATAGCGCGTCAATCACAGCCTCCTTGTCCGGAAAGAAGTGATACAGCGAGCCGATCGAGGTTTTCGCCCGCTTGGCCAGCTTGTGCATGGTCAGCTCAGCCGGACCCTCCTCCCAGAGCAACAGCGCGCAGGCATCCAGTACCGCCTCCACGCGCATGCGTCCGCGTGTTTGTTGCGGGGTGCGGCCAGACTTGCTGGCAGCGGCGCTGTTGCTCATCGTTTTGCTCATATCGGACGGGGTCTGCCAATAGCTGAAACATCAGCTTGGAGCATAGAGTATCGAGCCCGCAGCGGCCAGCGCCGAGGGCTTAGCCTCAGCGCTGGTCAGTGATTGCTAATGAAACCGTTTCAAGCAACGCTGTCAGGGGTGCCTTCCAGGCAAACAAGCACCCCAGCCCTTATTGATCCAGCTCTCGGCGCATGGCCTCATCCGAATGGGCGACCCCGTAGTGCTGTCTCGACCAGGCATACATCCCCAGCCCGAGTAGCATCCAGGCGCCAAATACCACCCACTCAACCGGCAGCAATGCGGCCGGGCTGCCGGGCATGTACATAGCAATCATCGCCACCGAGGCGATCAGGGCGACAACCCCGACCAGCATGCCGGCAGGCACTTTAAAGGGTCTTTCCATGTCCGGTTCCTTGTGCCTCAGTGCCAGGAACGACAGCGCGACAAAGAAATAGGCGATAACGATACCCAGGCCGCCCGCGTCCACCAGCCACACCAGCGCCGGGCGGCCAAAGAACGGCGCGATGCTCGACAGCACGCCGATCATCAGGATCGCGTTGACCGGGGTTTTATGTTTCGGATGCAGCTTGGCCAGAAAGGCCGGCAGCATGCCGGAGCGCGCCAGCGCGAAGATGGCCCTGGAGCCGCCAATATAAAAGGCGTTCCAGCTGGTAATGATGCCGGCGATGCCGGCGAGCACCATCAGCTTGCCCGCCCAGGGCGCATTGAACACCGCTTGCATCGCATCGGGCACCGCCAGCGAGCTTTGTTCCAGCGCGGTCGGGGTGAGCATCAGCGAGGTGCCGTAGATGATCAGCGCATACCAGAACACCGCCATCAGCACCGACAGCATCAGTACCCGACCGATCTCCCGAAACGGCAGATTGATCTCTTCCGCCGCCTGGGGGATCACGTCAAAGCCGACGAACATGAAGGGCACCATGATCATCACTATCATGATGCCGCCAACCACGCCGTTCTCGACACTGAACAGCGGTTCCATCGTGGCCGTATCACCGGTGAACATGGCGCCGGTGATAAACATGATGCCGACTATCAGGATCAGCACGGTGACGACCTTTTGCACCAGTGCGGC
>JAWOGT010000162.1:0-7964 GCA_046496585.1 Halopseudomonas sp. | reverse complement strand
GAACTTGAGCTCGACGATGCCGTTTTCAAGGGCTTGAACCGTGATGGCTTTACCTTCGTAAATCATCAACTGATCTCCACGCTATATAAAGCACATGAGAAACACCGCTCCGGCCCTGGCTGAATCTGCGAAGCAGCCACGCAAGCCGGAGGGTGTCATGATAGTTCCCGGCGACAGGTTGATCTGGCGAGGCCAGAACAATTCATACGCTTGTTTGATTCGGGTGAGCACACCTTCGTGCAAATTGCTGCGCTTGTCAATCGGCAGCACCACCGGCGCATGGCGCGCTGAGTGGTAGACTCAGCATGAAGTTTTATTTTTGTATTTAAATCATGATATTGGGATTGAAACGTATAATTGACTTTAAATAGATAGGTGATGATATGCGCCTGCTCAGTTGAGCCTAGTCGCGGCGCGCAGTGGCGCCAACGCCTGATCCAGCTGCGCCAAGGGTTCCAGCGTTTGCGGCTCGATCCAATAAATCAGTACCGAAAAGGACTGCCGGTCAATGCGTCTGACGCCTTCTGGCAAGGCGTCCAACACGCCTTGCGCGCCTGGCACTGCCGCGCTGCCGAGCAACCATTGCCAACTCGTCTCGGTGCGTTGACAACTGAATTCTGCACTCAAGGCGCAGCGCTCCAAGGATTGCCGGTAGCCGACGCAATGCTCCAGTAAGGGGTTATAGTCGGCGTTCAACTGGCGCTCGACTCGGTAACCACGCTTTCGCGCCTCCTCGCGCAAACGCTGAATATGCAGAATGCGCCCGCGCGGCAACAGCTTGAACAGGGTGGCCACCAGAATGGCCGCCACGACACCACCAATTATCCAGTTCACTGCAATATCCTCCCAGTACAAGTACATCCGTCAAGGCGCTGGACTGTGGCGCCAAGACTGCTACTATCGAAGCCAAAACCAGGAGAAGCCTGCATGCTTTACTCTCACGTATTGGTCGCTGTAGATCTGATAGATGAATGCCGCCCGGTTGCCGACCATGCGCTGGCGTTAGCCAAAGTGCTGGACGCCCGGCTGACCCTGTTGCATGTGGTAGAACCGCTGGCCATGGCCTACGGCGGCGATGTACCCATGGACCTGTCCATGCTGCAACAGCAGCAATTCGAGCAGGCCCGCGAACGCATGACCTCATTCGCCAATGACTACGGCCTGCCCGAGGACCAGATGCAGATTGCCTTTGGCCATCCCCGTCAGGAAATCCATCGCGTCGCTACCGACCAGCAGTGTGATCTTATAGTGGTCGGCAGTCACGGTCGTCATGGCCTGGCATTACTCCTCGGCTCCACCGCTAACGACGTGCTGCACGGCGCGCCTTGCGACGTTATCGCCGTGCGTATAACCAAGCACAAGAGGACTTGAAGTTTAGCTGCAAGCTGGAAGTCTGACTGCAGGCTGAGGATTCACCTTTTAGTCTTTGATAACTAAGCAAAATACCGGAATGGATCCCCGCCTTCGCGGGGATGACGGGAATAGGGAGGCAGGCTCAAGTTGCAAGCTGCAAGCTGCAAGCCAAAGACTTTAAACCCCAAGCCCTAAACCCCAAGCCCCAAGCCCTAAGCCCTAAGCCCTAAGCCCTAAGCCCTAAGCCCTAAGCCCTAAGCTAGAAGTTTGCCGCTTGAAGCTTGAGGCTTGCCGCTCACCGAGGGCTAGGCGCCAGCCATATCCTCCAGTTCTGCCCAACGCTCCATCGCCTTATCCAATTCGGCCTGCTTCGCGGCCATGGCGTCCAGTATTTTCGTGGTCTGCTCAATTGACTGTTGGTAAAACCCGGGATCATTCACCTTGGCCTGCAGTGCCACCAGTTCGCTCTCAAGTTTTTCCATCAGCGCCGGCAATCCATCCAGTTCGCGCTGGATCTTGTAGCTGAGCTTGACCTTAGCCGGTGCCGCCGCCGCTTGCTCGGCGACGGGCGCTGGCGTGGCTGCTGACTGTACGGCGGCCGACGTACCGGCAGGCGTATCAGCCGCCATTGCGTCGGAATCCCATTCGGCGAGCATGTCAATCTTGCCGCCCTGGCGCAACCAGTCGGCATAACCACCAACGTATTCGCGCACATTGCCGTGGCCTTCAAAGACCAGGCTGCTGGTCACAACGTTGTCGAGGAAGGCCCGGTCGTGGCTCACTATCAGCACGGTGCCGTCAAAGCCGGCGAGGACTTCCTCAAGTAATTCCAGGGTTTCCACATCCAGGTCGTTGGTCGGTTCGTCCAGTACCAGCATATTGGCCGGTTTGCTGAACAAGCGCGCCAGCAGCAAACGAGCGCGCTCACCACCAGACAAGGCTTTGACCGGCGTACGGGCGCGCTCGGGCGAGAACAGGAAATCGCCAAGGTAGCTGATGACATGCCGGCGCTCGCCGTTGATCTCGATAAAATCGCGACCCTCGGAAATGTTATCGATGACCGTGCTTTCCAGGTCGAGCTGATCACGCAACTGGTCAAAATAGGCTACTTCCAGCTTGGTACCATGCTTGACGGTACCGCTGGTGGGCTCGAGCTTGCCAAGCAGCAGTTTCAACAGCGTACTCTTGCCTGAACCGTTATTGCCGATCAGGCCGATACGGTCCCCGCGCAAAACGTTCAGGTTCAAGTTGCGCACCAGCGGCACATGGCCCGGCCAGGCGAAACTGACTTTGTCCAGCTCGATAACCCGTTTGCCGGAAGAGTCAGCGGTTTCCAACTGGAAACTGGCCTTGCCCTGGCGCTCCAGGCGCTGGGCGCGATCGTTGCGCATTTCCTTCAGTGCTCGCACACGCCCTTCGTTACGGGTACGCCGGGCCTTGATGCCCTGGCGAATCCAGACTTCTTCCTGAGCCAGACGCTTGTCGAACAATGCGTTGGCGGTTGCTTCGGCAGCTAACTGTTGCTCTTTATGCTCAAGGAAGCTGAGGTAGTTACCCTGCCAATCGATCAACTGGCCACGGTCCAACTCCATGATGCGTGTGGCCAAGGCCTGCAGGAATTGACGATCGTGGGTGATGAACAGCACAGCGCCGCGAAAATCCAGCAGCACCTGCTCCAGCCAGGCAATGGTATGGATGTCCAGGTGGTTGGTCGGCTCGTCGAGCAGCAGCACATCGGGCTCGGCGACCAGCGCCTGAGCCAGCAGAACACGCCGACGCCAGCCGCCGGACAGCTCGGACATCTTCTTTTCTGCCGGCAGACCCAGGCGGGTCAGCGTGGTTTCTACCAGTTGGTTCAGGCGCCAGCCATCTTTTGCCTCAAGCCGCTCCTGCACTTTCTCCAGGCGATCCAGCTCGGCCGCGCCCATCTCGCCATGTATCAGGTGGTGGTATTCGGCGAGCAAATCGCCGACCCCCGCCAAACCGGCGGCGACCACGTCATAGACCAGGCTATCATCGGCTTTGGGCAGTTCCTGCGGGAGCTGGCCGATCTTCAAGCCCGGCGCGTACCAGATCTCTCCCTCGTCACTCTGCTGCTCACCAGTGAGCAGCTTGAACAGGCTTGACTTGCCGGCGCCGTTGCGGCCAATCAGACACACCCGCTCACCGCGGTCGAGCTGAAAGCCGACCTTCGACAGTAGTGGATTCAGGCCATAGGCCAGAGAGACATCGGTAAATGAAAGCAGCGCCATAACACACCTTTTAATTAATCAGGGGGGCATTCTACCTGTTGCAGCGCGGCGCTGCCCGTACTTTGCGACTTTGCATAGCGCCCCTATGCCCCTTGCGGACAAACGGCTAGACTTATGTTCAAGGGAAGTGTGAATTCGCAGCGACGCCGTATCGATATCATTTCCTGATCAAAACACATAACGGCTCTCGGATCAGGATGCAAAATGCCTTCCAAGCAATTGAAAAGAATAAAGTTAGCGGCCGGCCTCCTACTCACTTCGCTGCTGGCTAGCCACAGCCTGCAAGCTGATACCTTGCAGCAGCGCCAGCAATATGACCAAGCCATGGCCGCGCTTAAGGGCGGCCAGATGCAGCGCTATGAATCGCTGAAAAGCCAGCTGCGCGACTACCCCCTGTACCCCTATCTTTTGCTGGAAGCACTGCAACAACGTGGAAAGGCTGTCAGCCACCAGGAAATGCAGAACTTCTTTATTGCCCATGGCGATCTGCCGACCGCCCAGCGCCTGAAAAATGACTGGCTGCGCCGGCTCGCCCGTGATGGCGAATGGCGGCTGTTGCATGAGAACTACGATACGGCCAGCCAGGATGTCGGCATAGATTGTCAGATAACCTTCCAGCGCTGGCGCGAGGGTAATGAGGTCGAAGCCAAGCAGCGTGCACAGGAGCTATGGACCGTAGGCCGTTCGCAGCCCAAGGACTGCGATCCGCTGTTTGACCGCTGGCGCGCCGCGGGTGGTCTGACCGAAGATGTCGCCTGGGCGCGCATCCGTGAAGCCCTGCTCTACCGCCAGGACGCTCTGGCCAGCTACCTGACCCGCTACATGCCCAGCCAGAAAGCCCTGGCTGAACTGTTTGTCAGTACCGCGACCAAACCGCAGGGCCTGAGCCAGACTGGCAACTTCCGCCCGGGGGTTGGCAAGCCAGCCGACAAGCTGGCCGATATCGCCGCCGTCTCGCTGCGCCGGATGAGTCGCGAGGATCCGGCCACGGCAATGGCGCTGTGGCCGAATTATCGTGACCTGCCGTTCAAGGAGGCGGATCGCCTGGCGATCACCCGGGATATTGGCACGCGCATGGCCCGGCGGCACGACGCGGACGCGCTGCCCTTTATGGCGGCTAACGACCCGGCGATGAAGGATGACCAGATCAGCGAATGGCGCATTCGTCTGGCGCTGCGCTCCGGCCAGTATGACAATGCGCGCAGCATGACCACCAGCATGCCCGAGAGCATGCAGGAGCAGAGCCGCTGGCGTTACTGGAAGCTGCGTAGCCAGCAGCTGGCCCAGCCCGACGTCGGTGAACTGACCACCGATTACGCTGACCTGGCCGAACAACGGGATTTTTATGGCTTTCTGGCCGCCGAGCGCAGCAACAAGCCCTATGCACTCAATCATATCCCGGCACAGGTGGACCCCAAAGTCTTCACCAAGGTCAGTAATACCGGCGGCATCCGCCGCGCGCGTGAATTTTTTGCTCGCGGACAAATCGTTGATTCGCGCCGCGAGTGGTATCACGTAGCCCGGCATTTCAGCCGTGAAGAATTGATTGCCCAGGCGGTGATGGCCAAGGACATGCAGTGGTACTTCCCGGCGATTCGCGGCATCAGCCAGGCGCAGCATTGGGACGATCTGGATATCCGCTTCCCGATGGCCTACGAAGAACCGATCCGCGCCCAGGCCCAGGCACGCCAGCTCAGCTCCCCATGGGTTTACGCCATTACCCGCCAGGAAAGCGCCTTTATGTCCGATGCCCGCTCGCATGCCGGCGCCATGGGCTTGATGCAGCTGATGCCGGGCACGGCCAAGGAAACCGCGCAGCGCTACGGTATCGCCTTGCGCAACCCGAACGACGTGCTGATACCCGAGCGCAATATCGCCCTGGGCACCGCCTACCTGTCGCAGCTACATGGGCAATTTCAAGGTAATCGGGTCCTCGCCTCGGCCGCCTACAATGCCGGTCCTGGCCGCGTGCGCCAGTGGACACGCGGCATGCAGCCGCTGCCATCGGACATCTGGATCGAGACCATTCCCTTCGATGAAACCCGCACCTATGTACAGAGCGTACTCAGCTACGCGGTGATCTACGGTCAGAAACTGGGGATTCGTCAGCCGGTGATGGAGCAGCACGAGCGCTATCTGGATCCGCGTTAGAACGCGGCCCGGGCCCGCTCTTCGACCTTGAGGCTACTCGTCGAGTAGCCTCAAGCGCTCACGGACCACCTCAACCAGCTGGTCGGGTTGGAACTTGGAGAGAAAGCCGTCACAGCCGACTTTCTCGACCATGGCCTTGTTGAAGTTGCCTGACAGCGAGGTATGCAGCACCACGTACAGGTCTTTCAGGCGCGGATCCTTGCGGATTTCCGAGGTCAGGCGATAGCCATCCATCTCGGGCATTTCCGCATCGGTAATCACCATCAACAAACGCTGGGCGATATTCTCGTCTTCATCGGCCCAGGCCTGCAGCTGGCGCAACGCACGCAGGCCATCGGTCGCTACATGCATGGTCAGATCCAGCTGTGACAGGGTTTCGCGCAGCTGGTTGATCCCGGTCGGCGAGTCATCCACCAGCAGCACTTCGCGGCCGCGGGCCTTGTTCAACAGTTCATCATCGAGCAGCCCTGCGCTGACCTTGGCGTTGAACGGCACTATTTCTGCCAGCACCTTCTCCACGTCAATAATTTCCACCAGGCGCTGATCATCCAGACGGGTAATTGCGGTCAGGTAGTGCGTACGCCCTGCCCCGCGTGGCGGCGGCTGCACCGCGTCCCAGTTGAGGTTCATGATGCGATCAACGCCACCGACCAGAAACGCCTGCACCGAGCGGTTGTATTCGGTGATGATGATAGTGCTGTCCGGCAAGGCCTGCTGCGGGCGCATGCCAATCGCACCAGAGAGATCAATAACCGGCAGGGTCTGGCCACGCAAGTGGATCACGCCGGCCACATGCGGCGCGCGCTGGGGCATCTGCGTCAGCCTGGGCAGTTGCAGGACTTCGCGGATCTTGAATACGTTTAGAGCAAATAGCTGCTGACCGGCCAACCTGAACAGCAAGATCTCCAGCCGGTTTTCACCGACCAGACGGGTTCGTTGGTTGACGGTATCCAGAACTCCAGCCATGGAAAGCCTCGCAGGTGAAATGGCAGATTGATTTCATACCTATTGCAAGGTTATCTGCCATCCCAGTGGAATCTGAAGGGCTGCACTGCATTAAATAGCTGCAGGTAATAGCGGGACTCAGTAGTAGGCGTTTTCTTTCACCGTGTGGTCAGTCACATCACGCACCGCGGTAATTTCCGGGATCCGCTCGACCATGGTTTTTTCGATACCCTCCTTGAGGGTTACATCGACCATGCCGCAACCCTGGCAGCCACCGCCAAATTGCAGGATTGCCACACCGTCTTCGACCACGTCGATCAGCTTGACTTCACCGCCGTGACTGGCCAGCCCGGGGTTGATTTCGGTCTGCAGCAGATAGTTGATGCGTTCATTCAGCGGGCTATCGGCGTTAACCATCGGCACCTTGGCGTTGGGCGCCTTGATGGTCAACTGGCCACCCATGCGGTCGGTCGCATAATCCACTACCGCATCTTCGAGAAACGGCTCGCTGACCGCATCCAGCCAGACATTGAACGGCTCCAGTGGGATCATGCGGTCTTCGGGCTTCTCTTCACCTGGCTTGCAGTAGGCGATACAGGTCTCAGCGTAGGGCGTACCCGGTTGCGTAATGAAAACGCGAATGCCTATACCATCGGTATCCTGCTTGGAAAGCAGATCGGCCAGATAGCCCTGTGCCTCGGTTGTCAACAAAATGCCTGCCATGAAGTGCCTCGTGCGCAATGACTTTAATGACGCCAGTGTACGGTATTGCATCCGGCGAATAAAGTCCTACCTTTACACTAGGTTATTTACAGCAGATTCTTGCCAGCGCTGACAGTCGCGCTACATACGCCGTTAACAGTTAGCCCTGCGCTTAGCGTTCAGTGTGCGCCGCGCATCTGTTAGAATGGCGGGCTTTTCCGTGTGTCTTACCTATGTGTCATAGAGTCCGGAGTATCCATGTCTGTCCGAAAGCCTGAACAACAGTCTGATCGCAACGCCCGCCTGAACGCCCTGCATGCCGCCCTGCGCGAGCGCATCCTGATTCTGGATGGCGGTATGGGCACGATGATTCAGAGCTACAAGTTCGAAGAAAGCGACTTTCGTGGCGAGCGCTTTGTCGATTGGCCGTCAGACCTCAAGGGTAACAACGACCTGCTGGTACTGACCCAGCCCGACGCCATTGCCGCCATGGAAAAAGCCTACCTGGACGCCGGCGCGGACATTATAGAAACCAACACCTTCAACTCCACCAGCGTCTCG
>JAWOGT010000063.1:0-22717 GCA_046496585.1 Halopseudomonas sp. | reverse complement strand
CGTTCCACTTCAAGACCGAACGGGTGACCATCACCGTGTCGGTCGGCTATACGGCGTTCAGGTCCGCCGATACCCTGGACCAGGTGTTCGGTCGGGCCGACCAGGCGATGTATCAAGCCAAGCAACGCGGCCGCAATCAAATCGTCCTGGCCGACTGATACAGCACCCTTCGGGTCAGGCTAGTCGCAGCGCATCAACCCTTGCGCCTAGCGCGACCAAGTGGCGACGTAGCGCCCTTGCGGATCATACTGCTCGATCTGCTTGCTGAGGTTGAAGTGTCGCCCGCCCCGTGGGTCATGCCCCACACCAGCAATATAGGCCCAGTTACCCCAGTTACTGGCCACGTCATAGTCCAGCAGTTGCTGCTCAAACCAGGCCGCGCCCAGCCGCCAATCCTGCTGCAGATCATGGATCAGGTAGCTGGCAACAATCTGTCGCGCACGGTTGGAGAGAAAACCGCTGGCATTCAGCTCGCGCAGGCTGGCATCGATAAAGGCCTGCCCTGTGCGGGCAGCGCACCAGTCATCAAAACGCTGATCATGAGCCGTCGGCGGCTGGCCGTGGTGCAAGCCACCGCGGAGAAAGAAGTGCTTGCCATGCAGCGCCAGGTTCAAGCGGAAAAACTCCCGCCAGAGCAATTCAAACCAGAGCCAGTAGGTCGATTCATTAGCGCCTAAGCACTGTTCATGGCGCCGCAGCTCGGCGACGATTCGGCGCGGCGACAAACACCCCTGCGCCAGCGCCACAGACAGCTTGGAGGAGAAGTTATAGCCCTGCAGCTGATTGCGAGTGGTCTTGTACTCCCGCAGCGCCTGGCTGCGCCAGAAATACTCTTCCAGCCAGGCTGTGGCAGCCACTTCGCCACCCGCATAGGGCAGGGAGGAGCGCGGGTCATGCGCTGGTGCGGTGAGCCCGAGATCGGCGAGGCAAGGCACGCCGGCAGCCAGGCTTGAAGTGGCCACCGGCCAGGCCGGCAACTGCGCGGGCGCAGGCAAAGCCGCTACGCCCGGGGGGTACTTTTCCACCTGATTACGAAAGCGGGTAAACACCTGGGGCATTTTATCCAGCGCAAAAGGCAGGTCTTGTGCTGAGAACAACGCATTGCTCTGGCACTGCAGCAACGCCACGCCGTCAGGCAGTGCCGTGGCCACCCGCAGGAGCAGAGCCTGCTCATCCGGTGCATGCTCGGCATGGGTGACGACCTGACCAATGGCGTACTGCGTGCAAAGTTGCGGCAGGACCCGATCGGCAGCGCCAAGCTGGACCAGCAGACCCGAGCCGAGCCGCTGTAAAGAGGCGTGCAGATCTGCCAGGCACTCCAGCAGGTAGGCCGCGCGCCGCTCACCACAGGCGCGCAGCCCCAGCTTGCCAGGTACAAATTGAGCGGGGTCCAGACAATATACCGGCAAACAGGCGGCACTCCCCAGCGCTTCGCGCAGCACAGGATTATCATCCAAGCGCAAGTCGTTCTTGAACCAGACCAGAGTAGCCATCAACTCACCATTATTAACTGTACTATGCTTATACAATAATTCTAATATGTATAATACTTCTCAGCCTAGGAATAGTTAACGTTATGCAAAAACCCCTTTTTCCAACCCTGCCCTGCCGTGGCTGCCGGGCTGATTGTCCAAACCGATCAACTTGCCAAGGCAAGCCATGGCGCAAGGATTTTTCCGCCAAGACAGCGACGCCAGTTAGTACTCGGCACTGATCAGGGCTGCGTTACAGCGGATTGGCATGGTAGTCTGCCGGTTTATTTCCCCGGACAGGATCCACCAGCATGCCCCAACGCGTATTGCCGCTCATGTGCCTGCTGTTATGGCTCTCCGGATGTACTAGCGGAATAAAGATCGACACCCGCTACAGCTCGGAGAACCATGACAGCCGCGTGCAGTACGTGGTGTTGCATTACACCTCCTCCGGATTTGAACGCTCGCTCGATCATCTGCTGAGCGGTGAAGTCAGCAGTCACTACCTGATCGGCGCCCAGCCGCCGATCATCTACCGGCTGGTCGAAGAGGATCGCCGGGCGTGGCATGCCGGTGACAGCAGCTGGCAGGGCCGCACCTGGCTGAACAGCACCAGTATCGGTATTGAAATTGTCCACCCCGGCTACTCCGACACAGCCGACGGCCGCGTCTGGCACCCCTGGCAGCCAGCGCAGATCGATGCGCTGATTCCGTTGCTCAAGGATATCCTGCAGCGCCACGGCCTCGGCCCGGAACGCGTGGTCGGGCATAGTGATATTGCACCGCAGCGCAAGATCGATCCTGGCCCGCGGTTCCCGTGGCAGCAGTTGGCCGAGGCGGGTGTCGCTATCTGGCCTGAGCCGCAGCAGGTCGAGCATTACCTGCGACTGCTGAACGGCCACGTACCGCCAGCAGCCTGGTTCGACATGGCCCTGGAGCAGTTCGGCTACCCGCTGGGGCGCACTCCGGAACAGCTCAACGCCAGTCGAAATGTGCTTGCCGCGTTCCAGATGCGCTTTCGGCCCACGCTGTTTGACGGCGTAGCCGATGCGCAAACGGCGGCAATCCTCGCCGCCCTGGTACCCCAGTCAGTCAATTCAGCCTTGTGGTGCCAACCCGCGCCGCACAGCACGCTGCCCTCAATCCCCTCCGCGCTCCCGCCCTGCCCTCAGCCCGCACCGTAGTCAGGGCGAGTTCAATAGGGCAGGATTGACCACCTTTTGCAGGAAGACGGACCCCAATGCTTAATGGAATCTGGCTAGGCTTCTTTCTCGCCGCCTTCGCCGCGGCCCTCTGGCAGTGGCTGGGCCTGGGCGACTTTGAGGTGTTCGGTCGGCTGGTGGCCGCCCTGTTCGACATGGCCCGCTTGAGTGTCGAAATCATACTCGTGCTGGTCGGCACCATGACGCTCTGGCTGGGCTTTCTGGCGATTGCCGAGAAGGCCGGCTTGATCCGGGTGCTGGCCCGGGTACTGGCTCCCCTGTTTCGCCGGCTGATGCCGGAAGTGCCGAGTGGCCATCCGGCGCTCGGGCATATCAGCATGAACTTCGCCGCCAATATCCTCGGGCTGGACAACGCCGCCACGCCAATCGGCATCA
This sequence comes from Halopseudomonas sp., assembly GCA_046496585.1. Classification (GTDB taxonomy): domain Bacteria; phylum Pseudomonadota; class Gammaproteobacteria; order Pseudomonadales; family Pseudomonadaceae; genus Halopseudomonas. The sequence goes on along the minus strand of JAWOGT010000063.1, from coordinate 19,647 downwards.
AGGCCATGCATTCGCTGCAAAGTCTGAACCCCAGCAAGGACACCGCCAGCAATGCGCAGATCCTGTTTCTGGTACTCAACACGTCTTCGTTGACGTTATTGCCGGTGACCATCTTCATGTATCGCGCGCAACAGGGCGCGGCTGACCCTACCGCCGTGTTCCTGCCGATTCTGCTGGCCACCACCGCCTCGAGCCTGGTCGGCTTGTTCAGCGTCGCGCTGATGCAGCGTCTGCAGCTCTGGCATCCGGTGGTCCTGGCGTACCTGATCGGCGGCGGCCTGGCTTTGGGTCTGTTGCTGACCACCCTGGCCGGCATGTCGGCCCAGGCCATGGCCGCCACCTCGACGCTGGTCGGCAATCTGACGTTATTCGGCATCATCATTGCCTTTCTGGCGATTGGCGCGCTGCGCAAGGTGAATGTCTACGACACCTTTATCGAAGGCGCCAAGGAAGGCTTCAGCTTCACCATCTCCCTGCTGCCGTTCCTGGTGGCGATGCTGGTGGCGGTCGGTGTACTGCGCGCCAGCGGTGTGCTGGATGCAGGGCTTGACGGCATTCGCTGGATGGTCGAGGGCCTGGGCTGGGATACACGCTTTATCGATGCGCTGCCCACCGCCTTTATCAAGCCGCTATCCGGCAGTGGCGCGCGGGCGATGATGATCGAGACCATGGATACCTTCGGCGTCGACAGCTTTGCTTCGCTGATGGCCGCGACCTTCCAGGGCAGCACCGAGACCACCTTTTACGTGCTGGCAGTGTATTTTGGCGCGGTGGGCATCACCAAAATACGCCATGGCCTGGGCTGCGCGTTGCTCGCCGATCTGGCCGGCATGCTCACCGCTATCGGCGTCTGCTACTGGTTTTTTGGCTAGGCGCACTGGCCATCTTTCGCGGCCCAGGACCCGCCGCGCGCGCCCTTTACCGCAATCCGCGCGGCGTCTAGCGTGATGACGATCCGCCGACTACGCTAATTCAAGCGCTGTAACAAAGCTGTCACACAGAGCCATTACTGTTCTCACATCGGCACAACAAATCCGGTACATAACGTCAAAATGGAGACACACGTGATGAAATTGAAAACAGCTCTTTCCACTGCGGCACTCGCGGTCAGCCTCGCGGCCGTATCTGCTCCGGCCATGGCTCGCGATACTATCAACATCGTCGGCTCATCCACTGTTTATCCGTTCGCAACCGTTGTTGCCGAGCGTTTTGGTCGCAACACCGACTTCCCTACGCCCAAGCTTGAGTCCACTGGTTCCGGCGGCGGTCTGAAATTGTTCTGTGACGGTGTCGGTACTCAGCACCCGGACATCACCAACTCTTCACGGCGCATGAAGACGAGCGAGTTTGACAATTGCCAGGCCAACGGCGTCAAGGACATCGTTGAAGTACGTATCGGCGCTGACGGCATTGTTATTGCCCAGTCCAAAGATGCCGAGAAATGGGATCTCTCTTTGCAGGAGATCTACCTGGCTCTGGCGAAGAACGTGCCAGACCCCAAGGGCGGCGACAAGCTGATTGCCAACCCCTACAAGAAGTGGAACGAGATTGATTCCAGCCTGCCTGACATGGCTATCAGCGTAATGGGGCCACCTCCGACGTCCGGCACCCGGGATGCCTTTGTTGAACTGGCGATGGAAGGCGGCTGCGGCAGCTACGAGTTCATCACTGCGATGGACGAAGAAGCCATGAAGACCGCCTGCCACAGCATGCGTGAAGATGGTCCTTTCATCGAAGCCGGTGAAAACGACAACCTGATCGTTCAGCGCCTGGCCCAGGACAAGGGTACCGTCGGCATCTTCGGTTACAGCTTCCTGCAGGAGAACGAAGGCCAGATCCAGGCCATTACTGTTGACGGCATCGAGCCGACTCCAGAGACGATCTCCAGCGATAGCTACCCGGTTGCTCGTTCGTTGTTCTTCTACGTGAAGAAAGCCCACGTCGGTGTAGTGCCTGGTATCCAGGAATATGTCTCCGAGTTCACCAGCGAAGGTGCCTGGGGCGACAACGGCTACCTGGTTGACGTAGGCCTGATCCCCAACCCGCGCGACCGTCGTATGGCTACAGCCAAGGCAGTCAAAGAGCTGAAGACAATGACGGGTGAAGAGCTGTAAGCTCCCGCTGCACGCGTCAGGGATGACCAAGGAGAACGCGGGCTGCTCAGCCCGCGTTCTTTTATCGCGTTTGCGTGATTATTTTTGCTCAGCAAACTGGCAGACTACGCGCCGTAGCTAGCCACTTTACGCCATCAATACAGAGACTGTTATGCAGACGGCCCATCTTTTGCTCCTGATTTTGGTGCTTACTCCCATCGCCTACAGCCTGGCACTTATGCGCTCCCGGGCAGTGGCCGAGCCACTGGGTGGTATCCGCAATCTCAAGGCGCTACCCTTTTACTACGCAGCGCGGGCAGCGCTGTGGTGTGCCATTCCCGCGCTGATCGTACTCGCCGTGTGGGCGGCCTTTGAAGGCAAGGTGATTCAGGACCTGGTCATCGCCTCGATGCCTGAGGAAGTCTTGCCTGAATCAGCCGGCAGGGCCAGTCTGGTGCTTTCCCAGATCAGCAACGTGGCCGCCGGCAAGCTGGATGCCGCTATGGTGCCCGAACACGTGGCCGCCGCGGCCAACGTATTGGAGTCACTGCGCGAGCGCAGCAGCAACTTCAAGGCGCTTCTGGTGGTCCTTATCGCCGTGCTCGGTGCAGCCTTTGCCTGGACGCGTGTAGCGCCGCATATCAATGCCCGGGAAAACGTCGAGAGAACCCTGCGCTGGAGCTTCTTTCTCTGCGCCGCCGTGGCGGTGCTGACCACCGCCGGCATTGTTTTCTCGGTGATGTTCGAAACGCTGCGCTTTTTCGAGAAGGTGCCGATTACCGAGTTTCTGTTCAGCACTACCTGGAGCCCGCAAACCGCACTGCGAGCGGACCAGATCGGCTCGGCGGGCGCCTTCGGCGTCATTCCGCTCTTCACCGGCACTCTGTTAATCTCTGCTATAGCACTGCTGATCGCGGTACCCACGGGGCTGCTGTCTGCGGTTTATCTGTCCGAATACGCCAGCCAGCGCGCGCGCTCGACAATCAAACCGTTAATGGAAATGCTCGCCGGCGTACCTACCGTGGTCTACGGCTTTTTCGCCGCCCTCACGGTGGCACCCTTTATCCGCGACATCGCCAGCCTCGTCGGCCTGGAAGCCTCGTCACAAAGTGCCCTGGCGGCGGGCCTGGTCATGGGCATCATGATCATTCCCTTTGTCTCCTCGCTCTCGGATGACGTCATCAATGCCGTACCGCAGGCCATGCGCGATGGCTCGCTGGCACTAGGTGCGACCCAGTCCGAGACCATGAAGAAGGTGATTTTCCCGGCAGCGCTCCCCGGCATTATCGGCGGCATTCTGCTGGCCGCCTCGCGCGCGATCGGCGAGACCATGATTGTGGTGATGGCGGCTGGCCTGGCGGCCAATCTCACGGCCAACCCACTGGATTCGGTGACCACTGTCACGGTGCAGATCGCCACCCTGCTGGTCGGTGACCAAGAGTTCGACAGCGCCAAGACACTCTCTGCCTTTGCCTTGGGCGCGCTGCTGTTTATCGTAACCCTGGCACTCAACGTGGTAGCCCTCAAAATCGTTCGCAAGTATAGGGAACAGTATGACTGATCAAAGTTCTCACGCAGAGATCGTTCGCCGCTCCCTGAAAAAGCGCTATCGCAAGGAGCGCCGCTTCCGTGCTTACGGCATGCTGGCGATTTTTATCGCGCTGGCGTCGCTGTTCATTCTGTTTGCCGACATCATCAACAAGGGGCATACCGGTTTTATCAAAACCACCATCAGCCTGGATGTGCGGCTGGATGCCGAGCAGATGTACCTGACCGATCCAACCGATGCGGAGCAGCGCTCGATGGCGGACTTTACAGCGCCGATCATCACGGCGCTGGAAGAGCAGATTCCGGGTACGGAAAGTGCCGCGCAAAAACGCGAACTGAGAGGCCTGGTCGGTAACTATGCAGCCAACGAGATCAGTGACCGGTTACGCGCCAATCCGGAGTTACTCAATACGACCCAGACATTCGTATTCCAGGCCCACGATCAGGTCTCCGTTTACGTCAAGCATGCGGACAACCCGCGATACAGCGTGCGCTTGTCCGAACAGCAGCAGCAGTGGGTTGATCAACTCAGAGACGAGGACGTCATCAATATCAGCTTCAACGATACGCTGTTCAGCAAGGGTGATTCCCGTGATCCGGGTAACGCCGGTATTCTCGGGGCAATTGTTGGCTCGCTGTTGACCATGCTGGTTACCCTGGCGGTCGCCTTCCCCATGGGGATTGCGGCGGCGGTTTACCTTGAGGAGTTCGCGCCGCAAAACAAGTTCACCGACTTTATCGAGGTGAACATCAACAACCTGGCCGCGGTGCCGTCGATCATCTTTGGTCTGCTCGGCCTGGCGGTGTTTATCGGCCTGTTCGGTATGCCCCGCTCGATACCGGTGGTGGCCGGTCTGGTGCTGGCACTGATGACGCTGCCGACCATCATCATTTCCAGCCGCGCGGCGATCAAGAGCGTGCCGCCGTCCATCCGCGAAGCGGCTGAAGGCGTTGGCGCGTCGAAAATGCAGGTGGTGTTGCATCACGTCATACCGCTGGCGATGCCGGGCATGCTGACCGGGTCCATCATCGGGATGGCGCAGGCACTCGGTGAAACCGCGCCGCTGCTGCTGATCGGTATGGTGGCCTTTATTGTTGATGTACCCGATGGCTTTTTTGATTCGGCAACGGTGCTGCCGGTGCAGATTTACCTGTGGGCAAGCAGCTCGGAACAGGGCTTTATTGAACTGGCATCGGCCGGCATCATGGTGCTGCTTACTTTCATGATCAGTATGAACGCATTGGCCATCTGGCTGCGCAAACGCCTTGAACGCCGGTGGTAAAGGAGATAACTATGAGCATTAATCAAACCATTACCAGTGAGGCTGGAATGCGCAAAGAAACTGATATTCCAGTGAAAGTTGCCGTAGAAGAAATCAAGCGTGAAGACATACTGGTCGAAGAAGCCAAGACCGTTGGCACGCCCTTTTCGGAGAACCCCAAGTACAAGCTGCGTAACGTCGAAGTCTTTTACGGGGAAGACCGGGCGATCAAGAACATCAGCCTGGACATCGCACGCAACGAGGTGATCGCCTTTATCGGTCCATCCGGGTGCGGCAAGTCGACCTTTCTGCGCTGCCTGAACCGCATGAACGACAGTATCGCCATCTGCAAGGTCAAGGGCGAGCTGTTGCTCGACGGCGAAGATATCTATCATTCCAAGAACGATGTGGTGGAACTGCGCGCCCGGGTCGGCATGGTCTTTCAGAAGCCCAACCCGTTTCCCAAATCCATTTATGACAACGTTGCCTACGGGCCACGGATTCACGGCCTGGCCAACCGCAAGTCCGAGCTGGATGATATTGTCGAAAGCAGCCTGCGCAAAGCCGGCCTGTGGGACGAAGCCAAGGACCGTCTGAATGACATGGCCACCGGCATGTCCGGCGGCCAGCAGCAGCGCCTGTGCATTGCCCGCGCCATCGCGGTGAGCCCGGAAGTCATTCTGATGGATGAGCCCTGCTCGGCGCTGGACCCGATCGCCACCGCCAAGGTGGAAGAACTGATCGCCGAGATGTCGAAAAGCTACACTATTGTTATCGTCACCCACTCCATGCAGCAAGCGGCGCGGGTGTCCCATCGCACCGCGTACTTCCACTTGGGGCATCTGGTGGAAGTGAATGAAACCACCAAGGTGTTCACCTCCCCGGAGCACGCCCTTACCGAATCCTATATCACTGGTCGCTTTGGCTAACCTGGGATTGTTGAACACTGGAGAAACGTTATGACAGATAAAAAAGACGATGTGTACGGCGATCACATTTCCAACAAGTTCAATGACGAGCTGATGGAGCTGAAGTCTGAATTTCTCAAGATGGGCGGCATGGTCGAGTCCCAGGTTGAGCAGGCGATCCAGGCACTGGTCGAAAATGACGGTGAACTGGCCGAGCAAGTGCGCCTGGGCGACAAGAAGGTCGACCGCATGGAGATGGACCTTGACGAAGAAGCCACACTGATCATTGCCCGCCGGCAGCCGACCGCGCGGGATCTGCGGCTGGTTATTTCGGTAATCAAGATGGTCGCGGATCTGGAGCGGATCGGCGATGAAGCGAAGAAAATCGCCAAGATAGCGATCAAGCTGGTTGACGAGGGCCAGCCGCCGCGCGGTTATATTGAAGTTCGGCATATTGGCGATCGGGTGCTGAGCATGCTGCGTGACGCGCTGGATGCCTTTGTCCGCCTTGACTCCGAGCAGGCCCTGCGCATCATCAAGGAAGACAAGCGCGTCGACGAAGAATACCAGGCCGCCACACGTTCCTTGCTGACCTTCATGATGGAGGATACCCGCAACATCTCCCGTTGCATGGCGGTCATGTGGGTGTTGCGCTCGTTGGAACGGGTCGGCGATCACGCCTGCAATATCTCCGAAAACGTGATTTTCATGGTCAAGGGCGAAGATGTGCGGCATACGCCGATTAATGAAAAAGAGAAAATAGTAGGCCACTAGCGCTGGGGTCTAGCTGCGGCGGACGGGTTGCGGCGCCCCTGCTGACCTGTCAGCTGGTCAATGCCGGGCCTGTTCCGGGGTTGGCTTGGTAGCGGGGCGCTGGATCGGCTTTCTGTAACCTGGCAGGCTCTGCTACCCGGCACTCGCACGGGAGGCGAGCCTGACCATCCGCAGATGTGGCCGCGCGCCTTTGCAGACTGTTAAGCTGCAAGTCTATGCCCACTGGAAAGTCCCATGCCCGCCCCTCGCTTCGAACAACTTCACCGCCAGCCCGGCCCGTTTTTTCTGGCATTGGGCGGCACCGGCATGTTCGGCGCGAATTTCTACCTTTTTGCTTCTGGCGGGCAATGGATAGCGATTGATTGCGGCTTTGCCCTGCAATCCACTCCTGGCGGCAGTAATCAGGTCTCGGTACCCAGCCTGGCAGCGCTGGAAAAATACGATATCAAGCTCTCGGCGTTGCTGATTACCCACGGGCACGAGGACCATATTGGTGCTATTGCGCACCTGTGGCGGCAACTGGATTGCCCACTCTACGCGAGCCCGTTCGCCGCCCGGCTGATTCGCAACAAGCTCGACCCCAACCTGACCTGGCCACGCCTGCACGAGATAAAACCGCTCGAGCCGATCGGCATCGGCGCCTTTCAGGCCGAATGGATTCCGGTCACGCATTCGATCCCCGAGTCCCATGCGATTGTGCTGGAGGTCGCCGGCAAGCGGATTTACCACAGCGGCGACTGGAAACTCGACAGCGACCCGCTGGTCGGCGAGCTGACGGCCCAGGCGCGGCTGCAGGCGATCGGCCGGGCGGGCGTGGATGTGATCATTGGCGATTCGACCAACGCGCCGGTGGCCGGCGCCAGCCGCTCGGAAGCCGCAGTGCAGAACGGCCTGCAGGATGCGATCCGCCCCTGTCGCCAGCGCGTCATAGTGACCTGCTTTGCCAGCAACCTGGCGCGCCTGCACAGCCTGGCGAATATTGCCTTTGATGCCGGCCGCTATGCCGGGTTATTGGGCCGCAGCCTGCTGACCATGCATAACGCCGGGCGCGCGCAGCGTTATCTGCAGGCGCAGCCGGGCTTTATCGGCCCCTGGGAGCTGGGCTTTTTGCCGCGTGAACAACAATTGTGGATCTGTACCGGCAGCCAGGGTGAGCCGGCCGCAGCGCTGGCCAGGCTGTCCAATGGCAGCCATCCGCATCTGAGCCTGGAGGCGGGTGATACTGTGCTGTTTTCCTCGCGCCTGATCCCCGGCAACGAGGAAGCACTGGCGCGCATCAAGGCCGGATTGAAGGCGCAGGATGTGCAGGTGATCGACGATGACATGGCGCCGATTCATGCCTCCGGTCATCCACCCCAGGAAGACCTGCGCACACTCTACGGCTGGCTGAAGGCGCGCTATCTGCTGCCGGTGCATGGCGAGCTGTACCACCAGAAGGCGCATATGGAATTCGGCCGTAGCCTCGGCCTGGGCGGGCTGGTACCCCGCAATGGCGAGCTGATCGACCTCAGTGCCCAGCCCTGCAAGGTCGCCGACTTGCCCTGGGGGCTGGACGAGATCAAGCGCTGAGACTAGCGACAAGCTGCAAGCCTCAAGCTAGCGTGTTGTCCGTTTACGGGCAACACTGACAGGAGAATCAGATGCTGCAGGACCGCTGAACTCGATCCGTGTGCTCTTGCAGCTTGACGCTTGACGCTTGCAGCTGCTTCAAAAAGCTTCCTTGACCTGTTCCCACATCATGCCCAGCGCCAGCAGCGGCGCGCGCAAATGCTTGCCTCCGGGGAAGGTCATGTGCGGCACCCGCTCGAACAGCTCGAAACCCTGGCTGGCCTGGCCGCTGATCGCTTCCCCGAGCAGCTTGGCCGCCAGGTGCGTGGCATTGATGCCGTGGCCGGCGTAAGCCTGGGCATAAAACACGTTGGGCTGCTCCGCCAGTTTGCCGATCTGTGGCAAGCGGTTGGCACCGATGCCGATCATGCCGCCCCACTGGTAGTCGATCTTTACATGGTTCAGTTGCGGGAAAACGCGCAGCATCTTGGGCCGCATATAGGCGGCAATATCCGCCGGATCACGGCCGGAGTAGTGACAGGCACCGCCGAAAATCAACCGATGATCGGCGGAGAAACGGTAGTAATCCAGCGCCACGCGCTGATCACAGAGCGCCATGTTCTGCGGTATCAAGCTGCGCGCGCGCTCCTCACCCAGCGGTTCGGTGGCTATCACGTAACTGCCGGCGGGCAGCACCTTGCCACTCAGTTGTGGCTGAAGATCGCGTAAGTAGGCGTTACAGGCCAATACCAGTTGCCCGGCACTGACGGTGCCGTTGGCGGTGTGCACTTTGACCTTGGGCCCGTAGTCAATGCGCGTCACCTGCGACTGCTCGAATAACTGCACACCCAACTGCTGCGCCGCCGCCGCCTCACCGAGCAGCAGATTCAGCGGATGCAGATGCCCGGAGCCCATGTCGGTCATGGCGCCGGCATAACACGCGGAATCGACCACCTGATGCACCTCGGCGGCGTCGAGAATGCGCATGTCGGCGGTGTAACCCAGCCCACGCAGCTCTTCCATATCGGCGCGGAAGGCATCCAGATGCCGGGGCTTGTTCGCCAGGTCGGCGTAACCCCAGGTCAGATCACAGGCAATAGCGTATTTTTCGATACGGCGCTTGACCAGCTGCACCGCCTCAAGCCCCAGCAACTTGAGCTCGCGCACGCCCTGCTCGCCCAGCACATTGCTGAATTGGTCCAGACCATGGCCCACCCCGCGAATCAATTGCCCGCCATTGCGGCCACTGGCGCCCCAACCGATCTGGCTGGCCTCCAGCAGCACCACCGACAGGCCGCGCTCGGCCAGTTCAATTGCGGTATTGACCCCGGTATACCCGCCGCCGACCACGCACACATCGGCCTCGAGCGCACCGGCGAGAGCCGGGCAATTCAGGCGCCGGTTGCTGGAGGCGATATACCAGGAAGGGGCTGGCTGGGTCTGCGGGGTAAGAGCAAGCATCGAGCGATCCGTTTGAAATAGCGAATTAATGTAAATTAAATTTTACGCAGAATAGCATCAATCGCTTTCCGGTACAGGTATGGCCAGACTTTCCTTGATCTCTTCCATGACGATATAGCTCTTCGACTCGCGTACACCGGGCAATTTCAACAGAATATCGCCGAGCAACTTACGATAGGAAGCCATTTCCGAGATCCGCGCCTTGATCAGGTAATCAAAGTCGCCAGACACCAGATGGCATTCCATGACATGCGGCAGCTTGATCGCCGCCCGGCGAAACTCGTCAAAGATATCCGCCGACGTGGACGACAGGCTGATCTCGACAAACACCAACAGGCTGGCTTCGAGCTTCTGCGGATTCAGCTGTGCGCCGTATCCGAGAATGAACTTCTCCCGCTCCAGGCGCTTAACCCGCTCCATGCACGGCGTGGTGGATAAACCGACCCGCTCACCGAGCTCCACATAGGACATGCGCCCTTCGGCTTGCAGCAGCCGCAGGATATGCCGATCGATCTTGTCCAGCTCGCGACTTGACGCTCTGCGTGTTTTCATAAAAAAACTCTTTCAAACGGGCGAATCCAGAAGGAATTGCTGAACATCACTTATTTTTCAAATCAAGCCACTGCTCCACGCCGCTTAGAATAGCAATATCGCCCATACGGGCAAATGGTCATTTCGGTTTACGGCGGAGCAACAGTCATGCACGTAATGGTTCTTGGCAGCGGCGTCATTGGTGTCACCAGCGCTTGGTATCTGGCCAAAGCCGGCTATCAGGTCACAGTGATCGACCGGCAGCCCGGTCCTGGCCTGGAAACCAGCTTCGGCAATGCCGGCATGATTTCTCCCGGCTATTCGTCGCCCTGGGCTGCGCCGGGGGTGCCGGTCAAGGCACTCAAGTGGATGGCCGCGCAGCATGCGCCACTGGCCATCACCCCGACGGCCGATGCCCGGCAGTATCGCTGGATGCTGCAAATGCTCGGCAACTGCACCCAGGCGCGCTACGCGGTGAACAAGGAGCGCATGATGCGCCTGGCCGAATACAGCCGGGATTGCCTGATGGGCCTGCGCGAGGAAGCGGGAGTCGAGTACGAGCACCGGGAAAAAGGCACCCTGCAGTTGTTTCGCACCCAGAAGCAGCTCGACGCCGCGGCCCTGGATACGGCGGTACTGGAAAGCTGCGGCGTCCCCTACCAACTGCTCGACCGCGCCGGCTGCGTCAGCCACGAGCCCGGTTTGGCGCCCAGTGCCGAGAAAATTGTCGGCGGCCTGCGCCTGCCCAATGACGAAACCGGCGACTGCCATCTGTTCACCACCGGGCTGGCGGCTAAATGCGCAGAACGGGGCGTCAAGTTCCGCTATAACCTGAATATTCAGGAGCTGCTGAGCGACGGTGACCGGATTACCGGTGTACTGGTGGATGACCAGATGCTGCAGGCCGACAGTTATGTGCTGGCCCTGGGCAGTTATTCGCCGCAACTGCTGCGGCCCTTGGGCATTGAAGCGCCGATCTACCCGGTCAAGGGCTATTCGCTGACCTTGCCGGTGGCCAATGATGCCATGGCCCCGGTATCCACGGTGATGGATGAGACCTACAAGGTGGCGATGACGCGCTTTGCCGACCGCATTCGGGTCGGCGGCATGGCCGAATTGAGCGGTTTCGACACTAGCCTGCGGGCCAAACGCCGCGCCACGCTGGAGATGGTGGTCAGCGACCTGTTCCCCCAGGGTGGGCAGTTGCAAGAGGCGAGTTTCTGGACCGGCTTCCGGCCCATGACCCCGGATGGCACGCCGATCATCGGCGCCAGCCCACTGCGCAACCTGTTCCTCAACACCGGCCACGGCACACTGGGCTGGACCATGTCCTGCGGCTCCAGCCAGCTACTCGCCGATCTGATCGGTGGCCGCACCCCGGCCATCCGCACCGAAGGCCTGGGCCTGGACCGTTACACCACCCACAAGGAGATTCGCCGGCATGTCAGTACAGCGCTTGCACACTAATCAACGCATGAGCCAGATCGTCATTCATCAGAATACCGTCTATCTGGCTGGCCAGGTAGCGGCCGATGACGATCTGGACCAGGACGCCGCCGTCCAGACCCACAGCACCCTGCAGGCAATCGAAAAACTGCTGGTCGAGGCGGGCAGTGACAAGACGCGGATCCTCTCAGTGACCATTTACCTGAAAGACATCCATGCCGACTTCGAGGCCATGAACCGCGTCTGGGATCAGTGGCTGCCGGCGGGCACTGCACCAGCGCGGGCGACCGTCGAGGCGCTGCTCTGCGAGCCGGAGATCCGCGTGGAAATGTCGGTGATTGCCGCAGTCTGAACGCGATTGCCCTGATGCCCCGGCTCCCGCGCGCCTCCAGGGTCTGATAATCTAGGCCTTGGCGGGGCTGTCCGGCTCCGCACTTTTAACAAGAAGCCCGCATGCGCCCAGCCCACGCCCTGATCGACCTCGACGCCCTGCGCCACAACTACCGGCTGGCCAAAAGCCTGAGCGGGCGCCGCGCCCTGGCCGTACTCAAGGCTAACGCCTACGGGCATGGCGCCGTGGAGTGCGCCCGGGCCTTGGCTGATGACGCCGATGCGTTTGCCGTGGCCTGCATCGAAGAAGCGCTGGAGCTGCGCGCCGCCGGTATTCAACAGCCCATTCTGTTGCTGGAAGGCTGGTTCGAAGCCAACGAATTGCCGCTGCTCGTCGAGCATCAACTCTGGAGCGTGGTGCACCATCAAGGGCAGGTGCAGGAGCTGCTTGGCGCCCAACTCGGCACGCCCCTGCATATCTGGCTGAAGCTCGATAGCGGCATGCACCGCGTGGGTTTTGATCCCGCCGAGTATGCCGAGGTGTGGCGGCAACTTGAGCGCAGTCAGAAGGTAGCCAGCCTGACCAGCATGACGCATTTTTCCCGTGCCGATGAACCCAGCAGCGGGCGCACCGAAGCGCAGCTGGAGACTTTCGAGCGCGCCACTCAGGGGCTCAATGGCCCAGCCAGCTTGTGTAATTCATCCGCCGTACTGGCTTGGCCACAGGCCCATGGCGACTGGCTACGCCCCGGCGTGATGCTCTACGGCGCAACGCCGTTCGCATTTCCTCAGGCCAATGCGGACCGACTCAAGCCGGTGATGCAGCTGCAATCAAGGATTATCGCCGTGCGCGAGCTGGCGGCCGGAGAGCCCATCGGCTATGGCTCACGCTTTATCACCCAGCGGCCGACCCGTGTCGGTGTAGTGGCCATGGGTTACGCTGATGGTTACCCACGCCACGCCGCAGATGGCACGCCAGTGCTGGTAGACGGGCAGCGCACGCAACTGATTGGCCGGGTGTCGATGGACATGCTGACGCTGGATCTGACCGATCTGCCGCACAGTGGCCTGGGCAGCGCTGTGCGCTTGTGGGGCGAAGGGCTGAATGCCAGCGAAGTTGCACACCACGCCGGCACCATTGCCTACCAATTATTCTGCAACCTGAACCGCGTGCCGCGGCGGTTTATTTCTTCTTCTTCTTCTTTTTCCACTTGAGGCTGAACAGATCATGGCGGCGATCCTTGAGATTGGTCACCGAGCCCTCATTGCGCACCAACTTCAGGCGGCTATAGTCCAGATCGGAAAAGAAGATCATCTCGGTATTCGGCGTGGTCTCGTTGAGCAGCGCGTCATGCGGAAACTGGAAGTCCGAGGGCGAGAACACTGCCGACTGGGCATACTGGATACCCAGATTCTCGATTGACGGCACGTTGCCAACGCTACCGCAGAGCACCACATAGCATTCGTTTTCAATCGCTCGGGCATGCGCACAGTGGCGCACACGCAGATACCCGTTCTTGGTGTCGGTCCAGAACGGCACAAACAGCAGGTCCATATCCTGATCGGCCAGGAGCCGACCGAGCTCGGGGAACTCGACGTCATAACAAATCAGAATGCCAACCCGGCCGGCATCGGTGTCGAATACCTGCAGGTCGTCGCCGCCCTGAATGATCCAGTCACGCCGTTCCTGCGGCGTAATATGCAGCTTGGCCTGGCGCTCCTCGGAGCCGTCACGACGCAGCAGGTAGGCCGCGTTGTACAACCGCCCATCCTCACCCTCCTCAACCATCGAACCGGCAATGATGTTGATGTTGTAACTGACCGCCATGCGCAACATTTCCGTGCGGAAACGCTCGGTGAAACTACTCAGAAAGCGGATCGCTTCGACATCATCGGTCTGATCACGCAGACCCATCAACGGCGCATTGAACAGTTCCGGAAACACCGCAAAATCACTGCCGTAATCCGACAGCGCGTCGACGTAGTACTCCACCTGTTCGAGCACCGCCTCGACCGAGGCAAAACGGCGCATCTGCCATTGCACCGCACCGACGCGCACCTGGGTGCGGTTGATCTGCAGCAACGACTCCTGCGCCTCATAGAGGATGTTGTTCCACTCCAGCAGCGTGGCGTAACCCATGGACTTCTTGTCCTCGGGCAGGTAACGGCGCAACAGGCGCTTGACCTGGAAATCATTGGATAACTGAAAGGACAGGATCGGGTCGTGGACTTCCTTGCGATCGACTGCCTCGATATATTCGCTGGGCTTCATCACGTCGGCATGCAAGTGATAACCGGGGATACGCCCACCGGCCAGAATGGCCTGCAGGTTACGCGAGCGGCAGAGCTCCTTGCGCGCTTCATACAGCCGGCGACCAAGCCGATGGCCGCGATACTCGGGGTCAATCAGCACATCCAGACCGTAGATCGCGTCGCCATCGGCCTTGTTCGGGATAATCTCGGTAGTACCGATCAGATCCTGATAACGGTGCGGGTCAGAGAACACGTCATAATCGACCATGACACTCAAGGCCACGCCGATCAGCTTGTCGGCATCCACCAACGCCAGCTGGCCGTCGGGAAAGTCGCTGATCAACCGGGTGATGGTCTTCTTTGGCCAGGCACCGCCAATATCGTCATAGACCTTGTCCATGAGCACCTTGAGCTGCGGATAATCGCTGGGCTGCAGGGTACGCAGTGTCAGATGCAGGTCTTCCAGATCCATTCAGTATTCCTCGTAAGACGGTGTTGAACTGGCCTGGACCAGAACATGAGCAGGGGTAGCAAACCGGGTGTAGCAAAGGGGGTGTAGCGCACAGGTTGCTGTTAGATTCGCTAGTGTGACCGCCTATCTTAACAGGTGTTCAATCATCCCCGCTGATCCGTTGTAAATTCTGAACAGCCATGCAATCATTCCGGGCATTAACTGCGCTAGTAACCAGCTGGAGGAAGCGATATTGGACGTGGGTGCTCGACTCAAGACCATCAGGAAGCTCAAGGGCTTGTCCCAGCGTGAACTGGCCAAACGCGCCGGCGTCACCAACAGCACCATCTCCATGATCGAAAAGAACAGCGTCAGCCCCTCGGTCAGTTCGCTGAAAAAAGTGCTGGCCGGGATTCCGATGTCACTGGTGGATTTTTTCTCCCTTGAAGTCGAAGACGACAACCCGCGCAAGGTGGTCTATCGCGCCGAGGAACTCTTGGACATTGGCGCTGGCCAGGTGACCATGAAGCTGGTTGGCAAGGGCCACATCAACCGCGCGTTCTCCTTCCTCAATGAGACCTATCCGCCGGGCGCGGACACAGGCCCAGACATGCTCACCCATGAGGGCGAAGAGGCCGGAACCGTCGTCAGTGGCCAGCTTGAGGTCACCGTCAGCAACGAAATATTCATCCTCGATAGCGGTGACAGCTATTACTTTGACAGCAATCAACCGCACCGCTTTCGTAATCCCTTCAACGAACCCTGCCTGCTGATCAGCGCCACTACACCCGCCAACTTCTGAGCCCTGGCGACGAGCGCGACAAACCGTCCCGCCAAATAGCTGCGGGCTGACCAGGCTCGGGCGGACAGCCTCGGGCAGGCAGCCCCCCGGCGGGCAGCCCCGACACCCCCAAAACAGGCTAAACTGGCCCTGCACCCCTCTTTTTCGCAGGAGCTTGTAGCCATGCCTGATGACCACCCCCAGACGCTGTTGATCGGCGGCAATGCCCAGGGTTCGGTAAGCCTCACGCCGCGGATGGCCAACCGTCACGGGTTGATAGCCGGTGCCACCGGGACCGGCAAGACGGTCACCTTGCAGGTGTTGGCACAGGGTTTTTCCGACCTGGGCGTGCCCGTTCTGGTACCCGACATCAAGGGCGATTTTTCCGGGATTGCCAAGCCGGGCGTGCTCAGCGACAAGCTGCAACAGCGCGCCGACAAGGTTGGCCTGGGGCCGCTGAGCGTGGCGGGCGCGCCGACGGTGTTCTGGGATGTGCATGGTGAACACGGCCACCCGCTGCGCTTGACCATCAGCGATTTCGGCCCGCTGATGCTGGCGCGCCTGCTGAATCTGAATGAGACCCAAAGCGGGGTGCTGCAGATCCTGTTTCGGGTCGCCGATGACAACGGCTGGTTGCTGCTGGACCTCAAGGACGTGCGCGCCATGCTCACGCATATCAACGACCAGCGGGCCGAGATCGGCCCACGTTACGGCAACGTCTCGGCCGCCAGCATCGGCGCCATCCAGCGCGCCCTGCTTAACCTCGACAATCAGGGTGGGGAAAGGCTGTTCGGCGAGCCGGCGGTGACCCTGGAAGACTTTCTGCAGACCGACGAGCACGGCCGCGGCGTGGTCAATATTCTGCATGCGGCGCGGCTCTACCGCGACAGCCCGCTAGCCTACTCGAGCATTCTGCTGTGGCTGCTCTCGGAACTGTTCGAGCAACTGCCGGAGGTCGGCGATGCTGACACACCGCGCTTTGTGCTGTTCTTCGACGAAGCCCATCTGCTGTTTACCGACAGCCCAAAAAGCCTGGTGAGTCGGATCGAGCAGGTGGTCCGGCTGATCCGCTCCAAGGGCGTGGGCGTTTACTTCATCACCCAGAGCCCCCTCGACATACCCGAGGCGATCCTCGGACAATTGGGTAATCGCGTGCAACATGCCTTGCGCGCGTTTACCCCGAAGGACCAGAAAGCCGTCCGCAGCGCGGCACAAACCTTCCGCAGCAACCCGGGCCTGGATACCGAGCAGGCGATTACCGAGCTGGCGGTGGGCGAGGCGCTGGTATCCGTGCTGAATGACAAGGGTGTACCCATGCCCGTCGAGCGCGTGCTGGTGCGCCCACCAGCGAGCCAGATGGGGCCGATCAGCGACCAGGAGCGCGCGGCGCTGGTCAGGGGTTCACCCTTAGCCGGCCTCTATGAACGTGAACTGGATCGCGAGTCAGCCTATGAAATTCTCCAGGCCCAGGCTGAAAAGGCCCTCTCCGAAGAAACCACCCAGACCCGGACGCAGGCCCAGGCCCGGAGCAAAACCACGATGGGACGCCGCGCCGCCAACCAGCCATCAACCTGGTCAGACATGGCCAGCTCCATGGGCCGCAGCGCCGCCAGAGCCTTTGGCACCCAGCTGGGCCGACAGATTTTGCGCGGGGTGCTCGGCTCGCTCAAAGGCGGTTGAACAGGCAATAGCCCAGACCCACAGGGCGGTCAGATCAATAGGGCGGAAAGCCGCCAAGAATCTTGGCTACCATCTCCTGAATCTGTTGCGCGCGCTCCGCCGGTGACGGTGCGGTGCTGCGCACCTGCTGCTCATCGCTGCCGCGCCATACCAGTTGCCCGTCATCCAGCAGATCAATCTGCAGGGTCAATACCTGGTAATCCACCGAGCGCGTTTCGGCATAACTTGGGCCACCGCCCCAACCACCACCCCAGCCACCCCAGTAACCGCCGAAAGAGCCGCCGTAACTGGTGGTGACATTATCCTTGCGCAGCTCGCTGATCACATAGACCTTAACCTCGAGATCCGCCGCCTGGCCTGGCTGTACTGGCCGCAGACCACGGACATCAAGCTGCCCGCTGACCGCGTCACGAATACGCTGCGTAGTCAGATCGCTCTGGATGCGCGGGTCATTTTGCGGGGTATAGCTGACGTCATCTGCCGCCCAGCTCCAGTTACGGTACTGGGTGAAATCGCGGCTGGTATCGAAGTCACGCTGTATCGGCGCGGCCTGGCAGGCCGCCAGGAGCAGTACCAGCACCGCTAACGCCAGCGCTTTGATCGGGTAGTGCAATCGATAAGCAGACATCATGTTCACCCGCTATAGGTTGATTGGAAAAAGCAGCCTGACAATTCGACCCGCAAAAACCCCTGCCAGTTCGCAGCCGTTTGTTAACAAACCCTTACAGCGGCAACGCCAGGTAAAAATTCGCACCCTGACCCGGCTTG
The DNA here is from genome assembly GCA_046496585.1 of Halopseudomonas sp. Lineage (GTDB taxonomy): Bacteria > Pseudomonadota > Gammaproteobacteria > Pseudomonadales > Pseudomonadaceae > Halopseudomonas. The sequence goes on along the minus strand of JAWOGT010000063.1, from coordinate 1,813 downwards.
GATACTACGCTCATATAACCGCCGTGCAGTTGCACTATCTCCTTGCACAGCGCCAGACCCAGGCCCGCGCCGCCTTGCTTGCCACTGACCTGAACAAAGGGCTCGAAAACCCGCGCCTGCTGACTGTAGGGGATACCCTCGCCATCGTCCTCAACGCCGATGATGACCCGCTCTGACTGGCGCCGGGCACGCAGCACAATCTGCCCGCCATTGTCAGTATGGCGCAGGGCGTTGCCAACCAGGTTATCCAGTACCCGTTCAATTTGCAGCCGGTCCAGCTCGACACTCGGCAAACCGTCCTCGGTTTCGATGCTGATGGTAATGTCGCGCTGGCTCGCCTGGCCGCTGAAACGTTCCTGCGTATTGAGCAGCAAGGGCTGCAGCTCACAGGGGGCCGGATCAATCTTCTGCAAGCCATTTTGATAGCGTGAAAAGTTCAACAGGTCATTGATCAGCCGAACCAGGCGGCGCATCTCCTCATCCACGGTGTTCATCAGATCTGATTCGCGACTGCCCGGCAGCGCATTGGCACCCTCCTGCAGCAGAGCGAAGGCCATGTGCATCCCGGCGACCGGCGTGCGCAACTCGTGGGAAGCACGCAAGACAAACTCGCTGCGCACGCGCTCGAACGCACGCTGCTCGGTCACATCACGCAAGACCATGACCGCACAAACGAAATGCCCTTCGTCATGGATGACCGACGACAGGCTGTAACTGAGCACCCGGGTTTCGCCGTCTGCCTCGATCTGCAGATCCTGCTCGCCCTGCTCCTGGTAATCATTCTTGAGCAGGTTGTGCAGATGCTCATCGGCTTGCGACAGGCCGGGCACCTGACTCAGACGCTGCCCCAAGTGGCTTGCGTCACAGCCCAGCTGGCGCCGCGCCACCGGGTTGATATGCTCAATACGCGAGGCGCAATCAAAAATCAGCAGGCCGTCGTCAATACTGTCGAGTACCGCCTGCAGGCGTTTTTGCTCAGCTCGCAGCGCGGCGATATCACTGTTGCGAAACTCCTCCAGCGAGGCGGCCATCAGCCCAAAGCGTTTGGCCAGCGTCGACATTTCGGCAATCGGCGAGATCGGCAACACCACCTTGAAGTCACCCTGGCCAATCTGGTCAGCGGCCCTGGCCAGCGCTTCGATCGGTCGAGCAAAGCGCTGGGCAATGCTGTTGGCGGTAATCAGCCCGATCAGCAATACCGCGATGGCGGTCAGGCCCATCAGGCCGGCCACCAGCCAGGCACGCTCGCGGGAGCTTTGCTCGGCCGCCTCCACCTGGCCCACATAGCGCATCTGCACGGCACTGATACGATCACCCATCGCATCTACCGCGCGCCCGAACTCATCGTTGCGCAGCAACTCGCGGCGCACCGTAAACGGCTCGCTCATGAGCAGACTGTAGGTCGCGTAGGCGTAGCGGATGTCTTCTGTGGCCTGAACGTCCGCTGCATTCACCGCGCTGGTAGCGGCGGTATCCAGCCAGTTACGGAAATGCCCATCCGAGGCCTTCAGCGCTTCACGATCCAGGTCCTCGGCCAGCAACAGGGTGACTTGCCGGCTTAACTCATGGCTCAGCCCCAGGGTGGCCTGAATAATGCTCAGATTCCGCGTCATCGCCGTGTTCTGCGTCTTGGTCAGGTGCAAAACACTGAACAGACCCAACAGCAGCCCCACTACCGCAACCGTCAGCAGCGCGCTGCTGCTGAGGAACAAGCGGCTGCGTAATTTCACAGGGCTAACTGCTTGCGTTTGCGGTACAGGGTGGAGGCATCGATGCCGAGCGTTTTCGCCGCCTGGTCCAGCGTCTCGCTGTT
>JAWOGT010000389.1:0-6645 GCA_046496585.1 Halopseudomonas sp. | reverse complement strand
GGTTCAAGGGTGGCGCGGGCGCGCTTGGCGGCTCGGTAGTGTTGCTGTTGGGGTGTTTGCTTCGGGCTCCGCTATCGCGGCGAGGCCGCCGCTCCCACCGGCCTGAAGGAGCTCCTCCCCCGTAGGAGCGGCGGCCTCGCCGCGATGGGTTCAGCTCACACAGAAACCCAACCCACCCCCACAAACCGTCCGACTAAAACCTAAACAACTTCCTCACTAATCTCCTCTACCACCTTGTTTTTACTTAACAAAGCCTTGGCCAAAACCCCCAAGGTCATCACCGCCCGTTCGGTCTCCTGGTTCCATGGCACGCCGCAGTTCAGCCGCAGACAATGGTTGAACTGATCCGAGTTACTGAACACCGCCCCCGGAGCAATACTGATGCCTTGCTCCAACGCCTGGGTAAACAGCCGCTGCGCATCTACCTTTGCGGGCAAACTGACCCACAAGATAAAGCCACCTTTGGGCCGGGTAATCTGCGTGCCCTGGGGGAAATACTGTTGTATCGCCAGTTGGAAATGGCTCAAGTTGCGCCGGTACTCCTGACGGATGTAGCGCAAGTGCCGGTCATAACCGCCGTTTTCCAGATAGGCCGCCACCGCCATCTGACTGACGCTGCACGCCGAAAGCGTGGTGAACGTTTGCAGCTTCTCGATGGCGTCCTGATGCTTGCCGGCAATTACCCAGCCGGTGCGCACGCCCGGGGAGATGGTTTTGGAAAAACTCGAGCAGTAGAGCACGGTATCCGAGCAGTCGAACGCCTTGAGCGCCTTGGAGCGGCCCGGGTCGAACATCAGCTCGCCGTAGATATCATCTTCCACTACCGGAATGCCGCGCTGCGCCATCATGCTCACCAGTTTGCGCTGGCGGTTTTCGGGCATGGTCGCGCCCATCGGGTTTCCGGCGCGCGTGGTGACCACCAAGGCCTTGATCGGCCATTTTCCGATGGCCTTTTCCAGGGACTCCAAACTTAAGCCGGTGTCCGGATCGGTGGGTATTTCGATCACCTTCAAGCCCAGCAACTGGCATAACTGCACCAGTCCGTAATAACTGGGCGACTCGCTGGCTATCAGATCTCCCGGGCTGGTCAGCGCTCGCAGACACAACTGCAGCGCCTCCACACAGCCGTTGGTGATCACGATCTGCGCCGGATCAACAATGGCCCCGGCATCGCGCATGCGGATAGCGACCTGGCGGCGCAGTGGCTCGTAACCGGGGCTGAAAATATAGCTGTAGGCCTGCTTGCTGTGAAAGCGCGTGACCTTGCTCATCTGCTGATGCAGCGCACGCAGTGGCAAAAACTCACTGCACGGCACCGCCGCACCGAGTGGCATCACATCGCTGCGCCGCGACAGGCTGAGGATCTCGCTGATGATGCCGCTGCGCGTCACTGCGTAAGGTGGTTCGACCCGCGATATGGCGGGGGTTGGCGCAGTCAGCGCAGGGGTCTGGTGGACATAATAACCGGATTGCGGGCGGGACCGAATCAAGCCCTGGTCTTCCAGGGTAGCGTAGGCATGCAGGACGGTGGCATGGCTGACGCCCTTTTGCGTGCTCAGTTTACGCACCGAAGGCACGCGCTCACCTGGCTGGTAAAAACCGTTGCGAATATCGTCGGCCAACTGACGGGCAATCTGCTGGTATAAAAGGGGGGTCATGGCTTCTCTCCTGCGTCACTGACTACCCTAGTGCAGGGAATGAACAATGAGCGCCTTACAGTTATCCGCGAATGGAGCCGTACACCATAGCAAAGCCAACAAGTGTGCAGGTACAACTACGCCAGGAACTGACTGTTCTGCTCAGCAGCCTATTCCTGCAGCGTCTCTTCGGGCATCAACTCAGGTTCAGGCGCAAACTGGCTGGCCCACTGCAACCGATATTTCTCCAGCAGCCGCCGTGGCTCACCCTTGCTGCTGAGGTCCTGCATATTCTGCGCAAGAATGGCGCGCAGTTGCGGCGAGTTGCAGGCTGAGTTGTGCGATAAGGTGTAGTAAAGCTGCTCGTTAATCAGCGAGCCCTCAAGAATCTCCAGTTGATCCTCGATACCCAGTTGCGTGGCCGATGCCAGCCCCTGGTCGCGCTCGTAGATCACGTAATCCACGCGTCCGCGCACCAATGTCTGGAAGGACTGCTCGATGGACGAGACCCTTTCGATCCGCAAATGGTCGCGGGCGAAGGTGTCAAAGGCCATGCCGTAACTGTTGTTCAGCAGCGTGCTGCCGGTTTTATCGCGCAGATCATCCCAGCCACTGTAAGGGAAAACCTCCCCGCGCTTGACGAACAGGACGCTCGGCACCTCGACAAAGGCGGGATACACATAATCCATAAAGCCAAGCCGCTCGCGGGTCAGAAAGGCGCCGGCCAACATATCCACACGGCCGCTGCGTACTTCTTCCTGCGCGCGTGACCAAGGACCGACGTTCAACACTTCCGCCTTGATGCCAGTGCCATCCAGGGCCATTTCCAACAGCTCGACGGCGGCACCGACCAGATGCTTATCATCGCCCGGATCCACCCAGAGGATCGGTGGGTACTGCGGGTTGCCGGTCACCACGATACGCTCGCAGGTACCGCCGGCAGCCTGTGCGAATCCCGCGTGCAGCAGCCCGAACAGCGCCACCGGCACGAACAACGCACGATGAATCCCAGCCTTGACCGGTCGCTTGATCGCCATCTGAACTCCTTGGTTAGGGCCTGGAATATGTATCCATGGCCTCAGTAGAGACACTGCCTGCCTGATTAATCACAGGGGCATCCACCGCTCCGCTGTGAAAGCGGAATTCACTGTCGTTGGCGTTGACCGCCTGGCCTTCCAGCTCGGCGAACAACGCAATGCGATCATCAATGGGCCCGTCGGCAAACTGTCGCGCCAGGCCGAGGTAATCCTGATAATGCCGCGCTTCGGACTTCAGCAGCGATCGGTAGAAATCACCCAGCTCGGCGTCCAGGTGGGGCGCCAGACAGGCAAACCGCTCACACGAGCGAGCCTCGATGAAGGCACCCACGATCAGCGTGTCAACCAGCCTGCCAGGCTCCACGGTACGCACGTGCTGGCGCAGGCGCTGTGCATAATGACCGGCGGACAAACCGCGGTAGACGACGCGGCGTTTATTCATCAACGCCGTCACTTGCTCGAAATGCCGCAACTCCTCACGGGCCAGGCGCGACATTTTTTGCAGCAGCACGGGTTTGTCGATGTAACGGAACATCAGATTCAACGCCGTGGACGCGGCTTTTTTCTCACAGTTGGCATGATCGATCAACAGCTCTTCCGGGTGCGCCAATGCCTGAACTACCCAGGCTTGCGGGGTGCGGCAGGGCAAAAAATCGATTAATTCTTGCGGCAAGTTCATGGGCGTGACAGATTCCGGAGCAGCGGTATTAGAGGTTAAGGTTTTGATTATCCATGACTACTGCTCTGAACGCACCCACCGCCCTTGATCCAAATCAACGGCGAACAGGTGAAAACAGACTACATTTAACAAAAGAAACCAAATAGACGCTAACGCGCAGCAACGGAGAACGCCATGCAAGCAATAAAACGAATTCTGGTCATCATCGATCCGACGCAACCGGATCAACTGGCACTCAATCGAGCCAAGCTCATTGCCGGTGTCATCGACGCGGAATTGCACCTGCTGATCTGCGAGAATCGTGACGATCACATGCCCACACTCGAAAAGCATTGTGCTGAGCTCAAGGCCGAAGGCCTTACCGCGTCGTGCAGCCAGACTTGGCACCGTAATCTGACCGATACCGTCATCCATGTGCTGGCCAGCGAGGGCTGCGACCTCCTGGTGAAACAACACCTGCCGGACAGCCCGTTGAAAAAGGCACTGCTGACGCCGGATGACTGGAAGCTGCTGCGCTACTGCCCATCCCCGGTACTGCTGGTAAAAACCACGAACTCGTGGATGCAAGGCAAAGTACTGGCATCAGTCGATGTGGGCAATCACGATGATCAGCACCATGTGCTGCATGACACCATCGTCAGTCACGCCGCAGACATCGTCGACATGATCAACGGTGAATTGCACCTGGTCAGCGCCCATCCGGCGCCCATGCTCTCGGCCGCCGATCCGATCTATCAACTGCGCGAGAACATTGCCAACCGTTACCGGGAAGAGGCCCAGCATTACGCCACCGAGCACAGTCTGGACCCCGAGCACATGCACATTGCCGAAGGCCCGGCCGATACCTTGATCCCTAAGGTCGCCAGGCACATCGGTGCCTGCGTGACGGTGATAGGGACAGTCGCACGCAAAGGCATCGCCGGAGCGCTGATTGGCAATACCGCCGAAGTCCTGCTTGATCAACTGGACTCGGACATTCTCGTACTCAAGCCCGAAGATGCCCTGGCCCACCTGGAACGGGTGCTGGAAAAATAGTCAGCGCGCTTTTACAACAGCTTGGGCACTGCATGCTTTGCCCCCCGCCAGGCTCAATCCGATGGGCCTGGCGGGGGGCTTGCGTGACGCTCATAGTAGGCCTGGGACAGACTGAAAAACGTCTGGTCGATATCATTACGTAGCTGCTGCACACTTAAACCTGCATAGCCAGGACGCACTCTCAGGCCCGTGCCCTCTAACCCCTCTTCCCCGCCGCGTGCAAGCAACCGGTGCACCTGGCAAGCGATGGGCTGTTCATTCAGGTAGGCGACCTGGCACCGGGTCAGCGCCTGATGCAGCTGCAGACTGGAGACGATCTCGATTCGCGCATTCACCACCTGCTCCAACAGCCGCTCCAGGCGCAGCCATACTGCCGCCTTCTGTTCACAGGCATAACCATTCCACAGAATAATTTCATGGCTGAAGCGCTTGCAGCCACGGCAGACCTGATCCCCGTAGACGGTAGAGCACAGGCCCACGCAGGGGGTTTTATCGGTATAGGCAGGCACAGACAGGCACTCGCTCCGGCAGGCAGAGCGCACAGGGTAATCTAACTAGCGCCCGGCTTGAACCTTCTCATACCAAGGTCACAGCCCTGTCTGCTTAACTTTACCCAGCGCTTCCTGTAGAATCAGCCCGCCGTTAAAGCTGTGTGTCAGGCATTACCTGCAACCCCCTTGTGTATCTGCCGCGCCACCATCAGGTCAGTTACCGGGTTGCCCGCACCAGGCGCATGCCTGCACCCAGCCGTATCCGGCACGCAAGGGGAAGCACTGAATAACTCCCTTCATCAAGATGCTTATTCAGTGCTTCTCCGGGTCCGTGAGGATGACCGTTCCGCCACAAGCAGAACAGACTGATGAGGGTAATAATTGTGCTCCAAGCCTATCGCAAACACGTAGAAGAACGCGCAGCACAGGGCATCGTGCCCCAGCCGCTGAACGCCGAACAAACCGCCGGTCTGGTTGACCTGCTGAAAAACCCACCGGCTGGCGAAGAAGAGTTCCTGCTCGACCTGCTGACCAACCGCGTACCACCGGGCGTAGACGAAGCCGCTTACGTCAAGGCCGGTTTTCTGTCTGCCGTCGCCAAGGGCGAAGTCTCCTCCCCACTGCTGACCAAATTGCGTGCTGTTGAGTTGCTTGGCACCATGCAGGGTGGCTACAACATCGTCACCCTGGTTGAGTTGCTCGACAACGATGAGCTGGCTGCTACCGCCGCGAAGGAACTCAAGCACACCCTGCTGATGTTCGATGCCTTCCACGATGTGGCCGATCGCGCCAAAAAGGGCAATGCCCAGGCCAAGGAAGTAATGCAATCCTGGGCCGATGGCGAGTGGTTCACCAATCGCCCTGCGGTAGCTGACAAAGTCAGCCTGACGGTGTTCAAGGTGCCCGGCGAAACCAATACCGACGACCTGTCCCCCGCTCCGGATGCCTGGTCGCGCCCTGACATCCCGCTACACGCCCTGGCCATGCTGAAAATGGCCCGTGACGGTATCGTGCCGGACGAGCAAGGTACCATCGGTCCGCTGAAGATGATCGAAGAAGTCAAAGCCCAAGGCTTCCCGGTTGCCTATGTCGGTGACGTGGTCGGTACCGGTTCTTCACGTAAATCGGCGACCAACTCGGTACTCTGGTTCTTCGGCGATGACGTGCCCTTTGTACCGAACAAGCGCGCTGGCGGCTTCTGCTTCGGCAACAAGATCGCGCCGATCTTCTACAACACCATGGAAGATGCTGGCGCACTGCCGATCGAGTTTGATGTCAACGACATGAACACCGGCGACGTGATCGACGTCTACGTGTATGACGGCAAAGTCTGCAAGCACGGTACTGACGAGGTTATCACCACCTTCGAACTGAAGACTCAGGTACTGCTCGACGAAGTCCGCGCTGGCGGCCGTATTCCGCTGATCATTGGCCGCGGCCTGACTGACAAGGCGCGTGCCGAACTGGGCCTGCCTGCTGCCGACCTGTTCCGCCTGCCCGATGTACCGGCTGCCAGCACCAAGGGTTTCACCCTGGCGCAGAAGATGGTCGGCAAGGCCTGCAACGTCGAGGGCGTGCGCCCCGGCACGTATTGCGAGCCGAAGATGACTACCGTGGGCTCCCAGGACACCACTGGCCCGATGACCCGCGACGAGCTGAAGGACCTGGCTTGCCTAGGCTTTTCCGCCGACCTGGTGATGCAGTCGTTCTGCCACACCGCGGCTTACCCCAAGCCGATTGACGTGACCACGCACCACACGCTGCCG
>JAWOGT010000385.1:0-3253 GCA_046496585.1 Halopseudomonas sp. | reverse complement strand
GTTCGGCCGGGAACTGGTTGTCCTTGTCGATCTGCGCGGCCCGTGGCGCCAGCTCGCTACGACAGAAGGCCTGAATCTGCTCGCGCAGCATGTTGACGGTGTCATCCAGACCAAAATTCAAAGAGGGGTAATACATGGGATCACCTGCGCAGTTTTATTGTTGTAGGGGGCGAGTCAGGCGCTGGTTGGGCGCGCGGCACGCGCGCTGACCAGCGCTGCATGGCAGCGCTCCTCGGCGCTATCGAGCTCGATCTGCATCTGCTGGATATCGAGTATCTGCTGGTCCAGTTGCGCACGTCGTTGGGTAATCTTGTCGAGCATGGTCTGCAACTGCTTGTGGTTGCCGCCGCAGGGGTCATACAGGCTGATCAGCTCGCGACATTCGGCCAGGGAAAAACCGATGCGCTTGCCGCGCAGGATCAGCTTGAGGGTGACCTTGTCCCGTGCCGCGTAGATGCGTTCCTGGCCGCGCCGCTCGGGGCTGAGCAGGCCCTGCTCTTCGTAGAAGCGAATGGCGCGGGTGGTAATATCCAGCTCGCGGGCCAGATCGGAGATGGAGTAGTTCTGCATAGGGGTATCCTGAGTTAACCTTTACGTTAACGTAAGGAAGAAGGCGGAAACTGTCAATCGATCTTTGGCTCAAGGGGGCAGGGCGGGTGGTGCGGCTATTGAAACGCGTAGAGTCCAGCGGGCAGCATGCCCGCTGGACTGATTACTGAATTACTGGGCGGCGAGGGCGGCGTCCCGTTCGCGCATGATCTTGCGCTCCAGCTGCTGCGACAGCTCGATGATTTGTTCGCGCATCCAGCGGTTAGCGGGATCCTGATCGGTACTTTCGTGCCAGAACAGATGCGTTTCGATGGGCGGGACATCATCGATCGGCAGCTCTGAATAATGCAGCTGATGGCGGCGCGCAAAGCGTTCAGGCACGGTCATGACCATGTCCGTGGACTCGAGTACCAGCGGCGCCATTTGATAATGCTGGGAGCGCAGTACCACGCGGCGTTGCAGACCAATCTTGCCGAGCGACAAGTCCACATGCCCCAGGCCGTTACGCCGGCTGGAGATATGAATATGGGACTGCCCAAGATAGTCATCCAGGCTGATCTTGGCTTTCGCGGTCAACGGATGGTCGCGGCGCATGACGCACACGTAGCGATCCTCGAACAGCTTGACGTGGCGCACCTGGGTGTCGGTGTTCAGCGGCGCGTCGATGGCGAAGTCCAAACGCCCGGCAGCCAGTTCCTTGGTGGTTTCGCGGCGTTTGGTCAAAAAACTGTCGATATTGATGTTGGCGGCCAGGCGGCGGATGCGTGACACCAGATGCGGCAGGATCACCGCCTCGGTCAAATCGGTCATGCTGATGCGATAGGTCTTGGTCGCCTGATCCGGATTGAAACTGCGGCTCTCCTGCACGGATACGCGCAGCAACTGCAGCGCATGGCGCACCGGGGTAATGATGTTCTGCGCCATGGGCGTGGGCACCATGCCCTGGGCCGTTCTGACAAACAACGGATCATTAAAGGTCTCGCGCAGACGGGCAAGGGCGTTGCTCACTGCAGGTTGGGTGATGCCGACAATCTGGCCGGCGCGGGTCAGATTGGCTTCGGTATATATGGCATCAAATACAATGAACAGGTTCAAGTCGACTTTACTGAGGTTCATCGCAATATCATCCTTCGGTAGGGCTTCGGCAAGGTGACTCAGGTCGGGACATCACCCAATAATGATGGCCGAAGTATATATCGCTAGTGAATGTAAAGCATCATGGATAATCATACAGAGTAATAATGCGGGTGGTACCCCGTTAACCCCTGACGGTCCAGGCATGCTCAACCGCCCGGCCTGGCAGCATGCCAGGCCGGGTTTAGGCCCCTCGGCGGGTGATGTGGCTTCAGTTTCGCCCGCGCAGCTTGTTCACCAGATCCTGGACCCGGCCTTTGACGTCGTCGACGGTCTGGCTTTCCTTGAGCAGGGTACGCAGGCTCTGCAGCTGACTGTCAAACAACCCGGGCTTGTGCAGATCGCTGGCGGCCTCGTTCGAGCCCAGCGGTAGAACATGTTCAAAGTAAGTGCCGCTGAGAATACGCCGCAAAATGCCCTCGCCGAGAAAGGCTTCATCACCGTTCAGCGTGCGGGTGGCGCGCAGCAAGCGCCGTATATCGTATTGCCCAGGGTAGATATCGGGCACCTGTTTCTTGATACCCAGCAGGCTGTAGACGCCGATACGGGCGGTTCTGACCGAGCTTTCCAGGGTGAACACCACGTCGTTGTGGGTTTCCACAAACTGCCCCATGCACGCCAGGTTAGTGCAGCCTTCAGGAACCACCTGGGGCCGGTCACCCCTGGCTCTGGGCATGAATTGAGCCGTGATATAGGGCATCAGCGCGCTACGCGTCTTGGTAGCGGCAACGATGGCGTCGAGCTGGTCAATCAGACCCAGGTGATAGCACATCTCGGCCAGCACTTCCTTGCCGGTGCACTCAGGCATGGGCTTTTTCACATAATCGCCGGGCTTGTCCATCAACAAGGCGTAGGTCCAGAGCACGATCACGTCGTCGGGCTGGTCGGGGAAGTGCGGTTGGCGGTTACAGGTAAAGCTCATCAGCCAGGCGGAGTCGGTAAAGGTGATGATCCCGCCCGAGGCCGTGAAGCCCGAATAGGGATCGTTGACCGACAGCTGTTTAAGCTTGTCCATCAATGGCGAGGGCTTACAGGTGAGGGTGACCGACTCCCAAGTGGACGCTGGAATGTCGCCGCAGAACTTCTCTGGTCTGCCGAAAATGTCGGATTGTGCTGCCAGATTCTTCCACAGTTGCCAGCCTGACCCGGCGCCGGCCTGACGCTTTTCCTTCAGCAGTGGGACGCTGTCGTCATCGCCGTAGGCGGTGTCTGCGGTCATTGAGCCGGTGGTGACAAGCACCAGATCGCGGGGCTCGATAGTGATGGTTTGGTCGCCTTCACTGCCCCGGCAGTGAAGCGCGGTGACGGTTCTGCTGCCATCGCTGTTATCCAGTTGCAGATTCTCGACAAGCGTGTCGTACTGAACAGTTACGCCCTGATCCTTTAGCCAGGTCATCAGCGGGCGGACAAAACTGTCGTACTGGTTGTATTTCGGGAAAACCAGCGACGTCATGTCGTTCAGTCCGTCCATCAGATGCAGGAAGCGATGCATGTAGAGTTTCATTTCCAGTGCCGAATGCCAGTTCTGGAAGGCGAACATGGTGCGCCACAAGGTGTAGAAATTGGTTTC
>JAWOGT010000320.1:0-9384 GCA_046496585.1 Halopseudomonas sp. | reverse complement strand
GCCCAGCACAAGGGTTATCCCACGCCGGTGCATTTGTCTGCTTTGCGTGAGTTGGGGGCCTAGGGGATTCATCGGCGGTCCTTTGCTCCGGTGCGTGATGCTTTGGGTTGTGGTTCGGTTGAGCAGGTGGCACTGCGGGTTAGGAGTTAAACGGCCTTCGCCTGGCAGAGATTCCGAAAGACGCCGTGAATCCGTCCCTGGAGGCTTGGAGAAAACGTCCCTGTTTTCTACACTTTCTCCACTCTGCCAGGCTACGGCCTAGGCAAACTTCTGCGCTTCTTCGATACCGCTGTCCCAAGTCCTTTCTGTCTGGAAACCCGGAGTTAGTGGGTGTGTGGAACAGGGCAGGGGTGAGCCGACCGTCACTGGCAAGGATGCCAGTGATGAGCCTACAGGGATGTATTTACGGCGTGTCGGCGTGCCCTGTCCTGTTCCGCCCGCCAGACGCGGATTCACTGCGGCTTTCGTAATCCCGCCAGACCCCTGCCATCAGCGCACAGACATAAACAAAGGCCGTCGCATACTGGAATCGAAGACAAAGCCAGCTAGCCCCCAACTCCCCCCACCGTTACAATCCTCACCTTAGTTGTCGCCTTCAGAAACAGGACCACCATGACGCATTCTTTCGTTCACTTGCGTGTACACAGCGAGTTTTCCCTGGTTGACGGTATCGTCAAGATCAAGCCACTGATCAAGATGGTAGCCGAGGCAGGGATGCCGGCAGTGGCGGTGACCGATCAGAACAATATGTGCAGTCTGGTCAAATTCTACAAGGCCGCTATGGGCGGCGGGGTCAAGCCGATTTCCGGGATCGATGTCTGGCTGGTCGGCGCCAATGATGACAACCAGCTGACCCGCCTCAGCCTGCTGGCCATGAACCGTAATGGTTATCGCAATCTGACCGAACTGATTTCCCGCGGCTACACCGAAGGCCAGCGTAACGGTCTGGTCACCATCCGCCGCGAATGGGTGGTTGAGTCAAGTCAGGACGTGATCGCCCTGTCCGGGGCCAAGGAAGGGGAGATCGGTCAGTCATTGCTGTCGAATAACCCCCAGGAAGCCGATGCCCTGCTGCAATACTGGATGCAGGCATTCCCCGGGCGCTTTTACCTCGAGCTGCAACGCACCAGCCGCCCAAACGACGAAGAGTACCTGCACGCCGCCGTGGATATCGCCGTCAAGCAGGACTGTCCGGTCGTTGCGACCAACGATGTGCGCTTTCTCAAGCGCGAGGATTACGAAGCGCACGAAACGCGGGTGTGTATTGGTGAAGGTCGAGCGCTGGATGATTCGCGCCGCGTGCGGCAATACAGCGAAGAACAGTATCTGAAGACGCCGGCGGAAATGGCCGAGCTGTTTTCCGATATCCCCGAGGCCCTGGCCAACAGTGTGGAAATCGCCCAGCGCTGCAATATCGACGTGCAGTTGGGCAAGAACTTCCTGCCGGCGTTTCCGACGCCGGACGGTATGAGCGAGGCGGAGTTCTTCCGCAAGGTCTCCTTCGAGGGGCTCGAAGAACGGCTCAAGCTGGTGTTGCCAGCGGAGTCGGAGAATTATCCGGCGCGCCGTCAGGTGTATATCGACCGGCTGAATTTCGAGCTGGATATCATCATCCAGATGGAGTTCCCCGGTTACTTTTTGATCGTCATGGACTTTATCAAGTGGGCCAAGAACAATGGCGTACCGGTCGGACCCGGTCGTGGCTCCGGAGCCGGCTCGCTGGTCGCCTACTCGCTGCTGATCACCGATCTTGATCCGCTGCAGTATGACCTGCTGTTCGAACGTTTCCTTAACCCGGAGCGGGTATCCATGCCCGACTTCGACGTCGACTTCTGCATGGAAGGCCGCGACCGGGTCATCGAGTATGTAGCCAACACCTATGGCCGCAATGCGGTATCGCAGATCATCACTTTCGGCACCATGGCCGCCAAGGCGGTGGTGCGTGACGTCGCGCGGGTGCAGGGTAAATCCTATGGCCTGGCTGACAAGCTATCGAAGATGATTCCCTTCGAGGTGGGCATGACCCTGGCCAAGGCCTTCGAGCAGGAAGAGATCCTGCGCGACTTCCTTGCCAATGACGAAGAGGCCCATGAAATCTGGGACATGGCGCTGAAACTCGAAGGCGTCACGCGTAACGTCGGCAAGCACGCCGGTGGTGTGGTCATTGCCCCGACCAAGCTGACAGACTTTGCGCCGTTGTACTGCGACGAGGCTGGCGGCGGCCTGGTGACCCAGTTCGACAAGGATGACGTGGAAGCCGCCGGCCTGGTCAAGTTCGATTTTCTCGGCCTGCGCACCCTGACCATCATCGACTGGGCCATGAAGACCATCAACCGGGTGCGGGCCAAGACCGGTGGTGCGCCGCTGGATATCAACTTTATTCCGCTGGACGACCAGCCCACCTACCAGATGCTGCAGAAGGCCGAGACCACGGCGGTATTCCAGTTGGAATCGCGGGGCATGAAGGAGCTGATCAAGAAGCTCAAGCCCGACTGCCTGGAAGATCTGATCGCCCTGGTGGCCCTGTTCCGTCCAGGGCCGCTGCAGTCGGGCATGGTCGATGACTTTATCAACCGCAAGCACGGCCGTGAGATTCTGTCCTATCCGCATCCGAACTATCAGCTCGACAGCCTGAAGCCAGTACTGGCGCCGACCTACGGCATCATTCTGTATCAGGAACAGGTGATGCAAATTGCCCAGGTGATGGCCGGCTATACGCTGGGCGGCGCCGATATGCTGCGCCGCGCCATGGGCAAGAAGAAGCCCGAGGAAATGGCCAAGCAGCGCGAGATCTTCCTCGAAGGCTGCGAAAATAACAATATCAACGCCGAACTGGCGGGCAATATCTTTGACCTGGTAGAAAAGTTTGCCGGTTATGGTTTCAACAAATCGCACTCGGCCGCTTACGGGCTGGTGTCCTATCAGACCGCCTGGCTGAAGGCGCATTATCCGGCGCCCTTTATGGCCGCGGTATTGTCGGCGGATATGCACAACACCGACAAGGTGGTGACGCTGATCGAAGAGTGCCGCAGCATGAAGCTGCGCCTCAATCCGCCGGATGTGAATGTCTCCGAGTACAAATTCACCGTGGATGACGCCGGTGCCGTGGTTTACGGTCTGGGCGCGATCAAGGGTGTGGGCGAAGGCCCGGTGGAAACCATTGTCGCGAAGCGGCAGCAGGGTGGCCCCTTCCTCGACCTGTTTGACTTTTGCGCCCGGGTCGACCTCAAACGGATCAACAAGCGCGTGATGGAGGCGCTGGTGCGCTCCGGGGCCTTGGATAATCTGGGCCCTTTTTTCGACACCGAACAGCAGGCCTACCTGAAGAATGTCGACCGCAACCGCGCGGCGCTGATGGCGGCCATGGAAGAGGCGATTGCCGCGGCCGAGCAGACTGCCAAAAGTGCTGACAGCGGCCATGCCGATCTGTTTGGTGAGCTGCTGGGACCCTCGACCGTGCGCGATGTCTACGAGCAGTATCGCCAGGTGCGGGAGTGGTCTTTCAAGGAGCGGCTGCGCGGCGAGAAGGACACCCTGGGGTTGTATCTGACCGGCCATCCGATTGATGAGTACGAGAAAGAGATTCGGCGCTTCGCCCGTCAGCGCATTATTGATCTCAAACCGTCGCGCGAGAGTCAAACGATTGCCGGCCTGGTGTTTGATCTGCGGGTGATGAAGACCAAACGCGGCGACAAAATGGGTTTTGTGACGCTCGATGACCGTTCGGGCCGGATTGAGGTCTCGCTGTATGCCGAGGCGTACCAGGCGTCCCAGTCGTTACTGCAGAAAGATGCTTTACTGGTGGTGGAAGGGGAGGTCAGTCAGGATGATTTCTCCGGCGGCCTGCGCATGCGCGTCAAACGCGTCATGAGTCTGGAAGATGCCCGTACCACCCTGCTTGACAGTGTGCGCATCAGCCTGGATACCGAGCGCCACAGCCAGCAAAGTCTCGATCAGTTGGCCGGATTGTTGCGCAAGTTCCCTGGTGGATGTGCGGTAACGGTCGATCTTCAGCGCCCCGATGCGGCCGTGCAGTTGCGTCTGGGTGAGGGCTGGCGGGTCGAGCCGGCAGATGATCTGGTGCAAGGCATACGTGACCATCTGGGCAAAGACAGCGTCTCTTTGCACTACAGATGATGTGCAAGGGGCCGGTGCGCTCGACTGTTAGGCGCCAATCCCTTAAGGTAATGCAAAATCGGACGCCCTGCTGCGGGGCCTACGCGGATAATGGATGCTTATGAGCAACAGCCAGAAATACCTGGAGTTTGAACAGCCAATCGCTGATCTGCAGGCCAAGATCGAGGAGTTGCGACTGGTCGGCAGCGATAATTCGCTGAATATCACGGACGAAATTTCGCGCCTTCAGGACAAGAGCAAGTCGCTGACCGAAAGCATCTTCAGCAACCTGAGCAGCTGGCAGATTGCGCAGATGGCTCGGCATCCGCAGCGCCCCCACACGCTGGACTATATCAGCCAGATCTTTACCGATTTTGAAGAGCTGCATGGTGATCGGCATTTTGCCGATGATGCCGCCATCGTCGGTGGTATAGCGCGTCTGGATGGTCGCCCGGTGATGATTATCGGTCACCAGAAAGGCCGTGATGTGAAGGAAAAGGTCCGGCGCAATTTCGGCATGCCCAAGCCGGAAGGCTACCGCAAGGCGTGCCGCCTGATGCTGATGGCCGAACGCTTCAAGTTGCCATTGCTGACCTTTATCGACACGCCCGGCGCCTATCCCGGCATTGATGCCGAGGAGCGTGGCCAGAGTGAAGCCATCGCCTGGAACCTGCAGGTCATGGCGCGGCTGAAAACGCCGATCATCGCCACCGTAATCGGTGAGGGTGGTTCCGGCGGTGCTTTGGCGATCGGTGTCTGTGATCGGCTGATGATGCTGCAGTATTCCACCTACGCAGTTATTTCTCCAGAAGGCTGCGCGTCGATTCTCTGGAAAAAGTCCGAGAAGGCGGCTGATGCTGCCGAAGCCATGGGGATCACCGCCGAACGCCTGAAGGAACTCAAGCTGGTCGATAACCTGATCGCCGAGCCATTGGGTGGCGCGCACCGCAAACCCGAAGACATGGCCGCGCGCATCAAGGCCCAGTTGCTGGTTGAGCTTGACAGGCTGGAACAATTGCCCGCTGACGAGCTGCTCGAGCGCCGTTACGAGCGCCTGATGGCTTTTGGTCTGAAGTAGATGTTCTCCGCGCAGGAACTGCTCAGGCAGTTGCTGCCCTGCACGGACGCCCCGGCCTGGTGGCTGGGGTTGTCCGGTGGCATGGACTCGATGGTTCTGCTCGATGCCCTGGTCGAACTGCGCACCGCCCACTCGTTACCGCCTCTCAAAGCCTTGCACATACACCACGGACTGCATGCCGACGCCGACCTGTGGACGCTACACTGCATGCAGGAATGCCGTGCGCGTGGGGTTGAGCTGATCGTCGAGCGGGTGCAGCTGGCAGCTGGCGCCAGTATCGAGGCCCAGGCCCGCACAGCGCGCTACCAGGCTTTCGCCATGCATATGGGCAGCGCAGATTGTCTGCTTCTGGCGCACCATCAGGACGATCAGCTGGAAACCCTGTTGTTCCGGCTGCTGCGCGGTACCGGTTTGCGCGGGCTCGCGGGTATGCCGCAGGTGCGCCCGTTGACCCAGGGGCGGCTGTTCAGGCCGCTGCTGGGCTGGAATCGCGCGCAGCTGCTGGTATGGGCTGAGTCCAGGCAGTTGAACTGGATTGAAGATCCGGCCAACCGAGATCAGCGCTTTGCCCGCACCCTGTTGCGCCATGAACTGCTGCCCTGTTTGCGCAATCAATGGCCAGCGGCGCCAGGCCATCTGCTGCAACTGGCGGAGCATGCGGCTGAGGCCAATCTGATTCTGGATGAGCGCGCCGAGCAGGATCTGCAGTTGGCCCGGCCGGGCGTCACTGATCCCTGGTTGTGTGCGTGGCACAGCCTGGACGCCGCCTGTGTACAGGCGTTGTCACACTCCCGGCAAGCCAATCTGTTGCGCTACTGGTGCCAGTTGCATCAGTTCGCCGCGCCGCCCAGACGGCAGTTGCAGGCTTTTCTGGGTCAGCTGGCCGGCAGCGGCGACGGGCAGCCGGAAATGCGCGTGGACAACTATCGATTATGCCGTTCGTCGGGCCGTCTCTGGCTGTTGCCTGCGGCTACTGCACACACAGCCGTTCCCCAAACCCTGAGTATCTGGGCTGATACACCGCTGGACGCCGGCAATGGCCGCTTGCTGATCAGGCCTGCAGAGCAGGGGGTTCGTTGGTGCCCTGGCGATTGGCATGTGTGTTATCGCCAGGGTGGTGAGCAGATCAAGCTGCCGGGGCGCCCGACTCAGTCCTTAAAGGATCTACTGCAACAGGCGGGTATCCCGCCCTGGCTGCGCGCGCGGGTTCCCTTGCTATACTGCGATGAGCAACTGATCTCGGTAGCGGGGCGGTGGAATGCCCAGGAGGCATCTGCAAGCGGTGATGAAGCGGCTTTTCAGGTCACTTGGGTGCCGTTAACGGATTGAGCAATCGGGGGGCGTCTGGTATCCTGACTTCCCATCTTGACGAGACTTTGGGAATCAGCAAGTGCTTCCCCCAGGCTCCCTCCGATTCCCCGCGGCTCTGGTCGCTTAACAGTTCATTCAACGGATTTTTCATGACGCGCTACATCTTCGTCACGGGTGGTGTTGTATCTTCATTGGGCAAGGGTATTGCTTCGGCTTCGCTTGCAGCCATTCTCGAAGCACGGGGCCTGAAGGTCACCATGCTCAAGCTGGATCCGTATATCAACGTCGATCCGGGCACCATGAGCCCCTTCCAGCACGGTGAAGTCTTTGTCACCCATGATGGCGCCGAAACAGACCTGGACCTGGGTCATTACGAACGCTTCATCAATGCGACCATGGGCCGCGCCAACAACTTCACCACCGGCCGCGTGTACGAGGAAGTGCTGCGCAAGGAGCGCCGCGGTGATTATCTGGGCGCGACCATTCAGGTCATTCCGCACATTACCGATGAAATCAAGAGCCGGATCATCAAGGGTGCCGGCGCTGCCGACGTGGCCCTGGTGGAAATTGGCGGCACGGTAGGCGATATCGAATCCCAGCCGTTCCTTGAGGCCATCCGTCAGTTACGCGTTGAAGTGGGTGCCAAGCGCGCCATGCTGATACACCTGACGCTGGTGCCTTATATGGCCACTGCCGGCGAGACCAAAACCAAGCCTACCCAGCACTCGGTCAAGGAGCTGCGCTCGATCGGTCTGCAACCTGATGTGCTTATCTGCCGTTCAGACCACCCGATCGACCTGTCCTCGCGGCGCAAGATCGCGCTGTTCACCAACGTTGAAGAGCGCGCGGTCATTGGTCTGGAAGATGTCGATACGATCTATCGCATCCCCGCGGTATTGCATGCCCAGGGCTTGGACGATTTTGTCATCGAGCGCTTCGGTATGGACTGCGCCAGCGCCGACCTGTCCGAATGGGACCGTGTGGTCGCCGGCAAGCTGTACCCGAACAAGGAAGTGACCATTGCCATGGTCGGCAAGTACATGGAGCTGCTGGATGCTTACAAGTCGCTGATCGAAGCCATGAGTCATGCCGGGATCCAGAGCCAGACCAAGGTCAACATGCGCTATATCGACTCTGAAGAGATCGAGCTCAAAGGCGTGGGCGTGCTGGAAGGCGTGGATGCGATATTGGTGCCCGGCGGCTTCGGGTTGCGCGGCGTCGAAGGCAAGATTGCCGCCGTGCGCCATGCACGGGAAAACAAGATTCCCTATCTGGGCATCTGCCTGGGTATGCAGGTGGCCGTGATCGAGTATGCCCGCAGCGTACTGGGCTGGGCTGATGCCAACTCCACCGAGTTCGACAAGACCACCGGGCACCCGGTCATTGGTCTGATTACCGAATGGCAGAACGCGAGTGGCGACAAGCAGCTGCGCAGCGAAGATTCCGATCTGGGCGGCACCATGCGCCTGGGCGGCCAGGAATGTGCGCTGACACCGGGCTCCAAGACTCATGAGTGTTACGGCAAGGATGTGATCGTCGAGCGTCACCGTCATCGCTACGAGGTCAATAACAACCTGCTGGCCGAACTCGAAGCGGGTGGCCTGAAGGTCACTGGGCGTTCGGTGGACGGCGCGCTGGTTGAGGTGATTGAGGTGGATGACCATCCCTGGTTCGTTGCCTGCCAGTTCCATCCGGAGTTCACCTCGACTCCCCGTTACGGTCATCCGCTGTTCAGTGGCTTTGTTCAGGCGGCACTGGCCCAGCACAAGCTCAAGGGCTGAGGAACACAGATGCAACACAAGACGGTTCAGGTAGCTGCGCCTGCCGGGCAGACTATCGATATCGCCAACGATCAGCCCTTCGTGCTGTTTGGTGGCATGAACGTGCTGGAATCCCGCGACATGGCCATGCGCATCTGCGAGACCTATGTCGAGGTCACCGGTAAGCTGGGCATTCCCTACGTGTTCAAGGCCAGTTTCGACAAGGCCAACCGTTCCTCGATCCACTCCTTTCGCGGTCCGGGGCTGGACGAGGGGCTGAAGATCTTCGAAGAGATCAAGCGCACCTTCAACGTGCCGCTGATTACCGATGTGCACGAGCCGCACCAGGCGGCGCCGGTTGCCGAGGTCTGCGACATTATCCAGTTGCCGGCGTTCCTCTCGCGGCAAACCGATCTGGTGGTGGCCATGGCCAAAACCCGGGCGGTAATCAATATCAAGAAGGCCCAGTTTCTGGCGCCGCAGGAAATGCAGCATATCCTCACTAAGTGTAAAGAAGCCGGCAATGACCGGTTGATTCTCTGTGAGCGCGGTTCCAGTTTCGGCTACAACAACCTGGTGGTCGACATGCTCGGCTTCGGGATCATGAAGCAGTTCGAGTACCCGGTCTTTTTCGACGTGACCCATGCCCTGCAGATGCCGGGTGGGCGCAGTGATTCGGCCGGTGGCCGGCGGGGCCAGGTCGCCGACCTGGCCAAGGCCGGCATGAGCCAGGGCCTGGCCGGGCTGTTTCTGGAAGCGCATCCAGACCCGGACAATGCCAAATGTGATGGCCCCTGTGCGCTGCGCCTGGACAAGCTCGAGCCCTTCCTGGCCCAGTTGAAGGCGCTGGACGAGCTGGTCAAGAGCTTCCCGGTACTGGAAACCGCCTGATAACCCCTTTTTCTTGTTTAGATGGAGCAAGCAGCAACCATGGCTAAAATCATTGATATCAAGGGTCGCGAAGTTCTCGATTCCCGCGGTAACCCCACCGTCGAGGCCGATGTCATTCTCGAAGGCGGTCTGCAGGGCCGTGCCTGCGCACCCTCCGGCGCGTCAACCGGTTCGCGCGAAGCGCTGGAGCTGCGTGACGGCGACAACAGCCGCTATATGGGCAAGGGC
>JAWOGT010000370.1:0-2807 GCA_046496585.1 Halopseudomonas sp. | reverse complement strand
GAGCAAGTGGATATCCCAGTCACTCTGTGCCTTGCGTGCCGGGAAGTTGTTCTCGCAGTGCAAGGACACGGTAATGTCATCGGCGTCGTGTTCCAGGATGCGCGCGGTACCATCACCCTGATGCACATCGCAATCGAAGATCAGTACGCGTTGGGCCTTGCCGCTGGCTAGCATATAGCGAGTGATGATCGCCAGGTCGTTGAAGATGCAGAAACCCGAGGCGAAGTCGTAATGGGCATGGTGCGTGCCGCCGGCCAGATGGCAGGCCAAACCGTGCTGCAAGGCCAGTTCGGCGGTCAATAGCGAACCGCCGACTGCCCGGGTGGTGCGGCGTACCAGCGCTTCGCTCCAGGGTAAGCCCATACGGCGCAGCTCCTGGGTGGCCAGGCTGGCATCGTGGAAGCGCGCCACATACTGCGGGTCATGCGCCAGGGCGAGGATATCAGCCGGGCAGCTGTCGGGTGAATGCAGGTTGCCGTCATGCAATAGCCCGCTTGCGCGCAAATGGTCATGCAGGCGCACAAACTTGTCCATCGGGAAGCGGTGTGCCGCAGGGAAGGCAAAGCTGTAATCGTCATGGTAGACCAGCGGAAGATCCATGGTTTCTCGTATTGGGCGCGTTAGCGGGTCAGTATGATCGGCTTGCACATTGCTGAACAAGCGCGCTGGCGTTACCAAAAGCAACGACTTAGCGGTTAGAATGATCCGCTGTGCGACATTCCGTCGCTGCGCTGCCGCCATTGTTTCCGGTCTCACCGGCCGGCTGTTTTTGAGGAACCGAGCACTATGACGCACATGCTGGATGATCTGGTCAGCCTGTTGGCGCTGGAAAAAATAGAAGAAAACCTGTTTCGCGGGATGAGTCAGGACCTGGGTTTCAAGCAATTATTTGGCGGCCAGGTGCTTGGCCAGTCGCTGTCTGCTGCCAGTCAGACCGTGGATGTGCTGCGCCATGTGCACTCGGTGCACGGGTATTTTCTGCGCCCGGGTGATCCGACCCTGCCGATCATCTATCAGGTCGATCCGCTGCGCGATGGCGGCAGCTTCACCACGCGGCGCGTACAGGCGATCCAGAAAGGCAAGCCGATTTTCACCATGATCTGTTCTTTTCAGGGCGATGAGGAAGGCTATACCCATCAGGCTGCCATGCCGGATGTGCCGGGTCCCGATCAGCTGCGCAATGAAACAGAGATCACCCGCGACCAGCAGCATCTGCTTAATGAGGCGGTGCGCGAGAAGGTGCTGGTAGAAAAGCCGATCGAGATTCGTCCGGTGGAAGTGTTCAACCCGTTTGAGCCCACGCCTGCCGAGCCTGTCCGGCATATGTGGTTCCGTGCCGATGGCCGTTTGCCGGATGATCCGCAGCTGCACCGTTATCTGCTGGCTTACGCCTCGGATTTCCACCTGTTGGGTACCGCCATGCTGCCGCACGCGGTGTCGTCCTGGTCACGCAAGATGCAGGTTGCCAGTCTCGACCATTCCATCTGGTACCATCAGCCGCTGCGCATGGATGACTGGCTGCTGTATGCCATGGACAGCCCCTCTGCCAGCGGGTCGCGCGGGCTGTCGCGCGGGCAGATCTTCAATCGTGACGGTGTGCTGGTGGCTTCCATCACCCAGGAATCACTGATGCGCAACGTGCAGGGTTAAGCTATGCGTGATCTAAGTGCGTGGGTATTTGACCTGGACGGCACGCTGACGCTGGCTCAGCATGATTTCGCCGCGATCCGGCGCGAGCTGGGTATCCCGGCGCAGGACGATATTCTCGGCTTTATTGCCGCTCGCCCGCTGTCTGAACGTGCAGAGCTTAGCCGCCAGCTCGATGCGATCGAGCTGCGTCTGGCGCAGGATGTGCGCGCGGCCCCCGGTGCGGCGGAGTTGATTCGGTATCTGCATGACTCGGGACGGCATATCGGTATCCTGACCCGCAATCTTCAACAGGTCGCCCGCTCGTCGCTGGAGGCGCTGGGCGTGCTCGACTGTTTTGCAGCGCAGGATATCCTTGGCCGTGCAGAAGCCTTGCCCAAACCGGATCCGGACGGCATTCAGCAATTGTTGGCCGCATGGTCGGCCAGTGAGGCGCACGCGATTATGGTAGGCGACTTCCGCTTTGATCTTGAGGCGGGCCGGGCCGCAGGATGCCGTACCTGTCTGGTGCATAGCGTCAACCAATGGCCGCAGCTGGCCGATTGGCATGTTACGGACTGCCGTGAACTGCTGGTGCGCCTGACAGGGTGATTCTGCGCGCCCAGGTGACGGCCTTGCCGAAAGGGGGTGCGCGGTTATACAGTGCCCGGCTGCCGACACCGCCAACCTCTTTGGTTATATGAGTAACAGGCCAGCTTGGCTTTCCTCAATACAAGATAAGTTTCACTAGGAGCCTACATGGCCTGGTTAAGATCGCGTCGTCTGCACTATTTCGTTGGTGGTATAGCGATCCTGTTTGTTTTGCTGGTGGCCTTGCGGGCACTATTTTATTTCGGCTTTTCGCCGGTCACTCCCGGGGCCGAACAACCCTGGGATGTGGTGTTGGAAACGCTGGGCATCGGTATGCGCTTCGACTTGCGCCTGGCCATTCTGCTGATGCTGCCGGCTATGTTGCTGGCCTGGCTGCCGGGTTGGAACAGTGCGCGCTCAAGCCTGCTGCGCTGGGTAGCGCGGCTCTATCTGGTGCTGGCGCTGGGTTTGGTGATACTGCTGTATATCCTCGATTTTGGCCACTACGCCTATCTGGGCGTGCGCCTTAATGCCTCTGCGCTCAAGTTTGTGGCTGATGCCGCCATTTCCCAGCAGATGGTCTGGGAAAG
>JAWOGT010000334.1:0-17428 GCA_046496585.1 Halopseudomonas sp. | reverse complement strand
GCAACAGCCTGATCTTTATGACCAGCAATGTCGGCGCCCAGGCACTCTGGACCTGGCAACAGCGCCAGCAGCGCGGCTGGCGGCGCTGGTTGCCAGAGGGCTGGCGCGCCAGCCAGGAACGTAAACATCAGCGCCACGCGCTGGAAAAAGCCTTTGCCCCGGAATTTCTCAACCGCATCGATCAGCAGTTGATCTATCAGCGCCTTGGGGATGATCAGATCCTTCTGCTGGTCGAGCTCGGATTGGAACGACTCAACAGCCGATTGGCACGGCATCAGTTGCGTTTGAACGCCGAGCCAGCCCTCAAGGCCTGGCTCGGAAAACAGGGATTTGACCGGCGCTACGGAGCGCGCGCCATGGCCCGCAGCTTTCGTCAGCATCTTGAGCCGGAAGTCGCGCGTGCGCTATTGAAGAGTCCCGACAGGCCGCCAGGCTGTGTGCTGGTAGCCGGGCTGGATGCGCAGCAGAGGGTCCGATTGACGCTCAAGGGGCCTGACGACTGACACAAAAAACCCCGCCGAAGCGGGGTTTTTCAATTACCGGCTGCTCAGATACAGTCTTCGACTGTCTTCAGCGGGTAATGGGCCGGATACGGCAGGGTAGCCACACCGGAATCGATAGCCGCCCGGGCGACTGCCGCAGGGACTTCTTCGATCAGGCGGACGTCCATGGGCTTGGGGATGATGTACTCACGACCAAATTCCAGGGGGATACCGCCGTAAGCAGCCGAAACGTACTCCGGCACCGGCTCCTTGGCCAGCTTGCGAATCGCGTGCACGGCAGCGATCTTCATCTCTTCGTTAATGCGCGTGGCACGTACGTCCAGCGCACCGCGGAAGATGAAGGGGAAGCCCAGCACGTTGTTGACCTGGTTCGGATAATCGGAACGGCCGGTTGCCATGATCACGTCAGGGCGTGCCGCATGGGCCAGCTCGGGATCGATTTCCGGATCAGGATTGGAGCAGGCGAAGACGATGGGGTTTTCCGCCATCAGCTTGAGTTCAGCCGGTTTCAGCAGGTTGGCGCCGGATAGACCGACGAAGACATCTGCGCCTTTCATGGCATCTGTCAGGGTACGCTTGTCGGTTTCACTGGCGAAGATAGCCTTGTATTCGTTCAGGTCATCGCGGCCGGCGTGGATCACGCCCTTGCGGTCGACCATCGAAATGTTCTCGACCTTGCAGCCCATGCTGACCAGCAACTTCATGCAGGCAATGGCGGCAGCGCCAGCGCCCAGACAAACGATCTTGGCCTGTTCCAGCGTCTTGTCGACCAATTCGAGTGCATTGATCATCGCTGCTGCGGTCACAATGGCCGTGCCATGCTGGTCGTCGTGGAATACCGGGATGTTGCACTGCTCGATCAGCGCGCGCTCGATTTCAAAGCACTCAGGCGCCTTGATATCTTCCAGGTTGATGCCACCGAAGGTGCAGGAGATACGCTTGACCGTATCGATAAACGCTTGCGGGCTTTCCGATTCGACTTCGATATCGAACACGTCGATACCGGCGAAACGCTTGAACAGTACGCCCTTGCCTTCCATGACCGGCTTGCTGGCCAGCGGGCCCAGATTACCTAGCCCGAGGATCGCGGTACCGTCGGAAATCACTGCGACCAGATTACCCTTGCCGGTGTATTTGTAGGCATTGAGAGGGTCCTTGGCGATTTCACGCACTGGCTCGGCTACGCCAGGACTGTAAGCCAGAGCCAGGTCACGTGCAGTGGCAGTAGGCTTGGTCAGCTCGACGCTCAGCTTGCCCGGACGCGGGTTGGCATGATAGTCGAGTGCATCGGTTCTCAAATCAGACATGTTCAGTTTTCCGGTCAAGTTGCTTGTGCGGGCGACTGAGGATACAGAAAACCGTCAACCCGAACAAGATCATTCACGAGATCAATGTCAAGGACATTATCTTACAACTTTGAGCCATTGACCCGCCTGGGGCTGGCCCTCTGGCCACTGCGCGTTGAGCAGCCGCAGGCGCGCCTCGGCCTCTTCGCCCAACGGGCTGCCTTTAGCCAGGCGCGCGTAGGTATCGCCCTGGCGCGCGCGCACCAGGCGGATCCGCAGCGGCTCGGCGTTCTTTTTATCGGCGCTGGTTAACGGCCGAAAGCTGCGAATAGTCTGGACAAACTGCTGGTCGTAGCGCTCCAGCGGACCACGCCCGCGGAAAGCGCCGATAAACAGAAAGGCCTGGTCACCGCGCACTATCGCCGCTACGCGTCGGGCATTATCACCGGGAATCGTCGCCATAAAGCCCTGGTATCCGGTCCCGCTGAAGGCCTGATCCTGGGTCAGACGCTGATCACCCACACGACTGCGTAGCAACCCTTCGGCAGTCAAGTTGGTATTTCTGAGGTTCTCCATGGTCAGGGCGATAAAGCCCTGTTCATCCGGCGTATGCGCCAGCAACACGTCAGGACGGTTGATAATCACCCAGCCCTTGGGGTAATCCAGCACCATATTCAGGTCGCTGTGCAGAAACCGCTGATCTCGAATGATGCCCTGCTCCGGGCTATCGCCATAAACCATGCCATCAAGCATCTTCAGATAATCGTCGCGGCCGACCCGTTGCGAGCTACCGGTCGACAGGCTGGCGGCCTGGGCCACCACCTGCTGCAGGCGCTGATCATGAGTCGGGTGCGTGGCAAACAAGCCGTGATAGCTTTCCACCTGCTTGCCCTGCACCTGGGCGCGCTGCTTTGAATAACTATCCTGGTCCTTCAACGCACCAATAACGTCCAGCACCGAATTCGGCTGATAGCCGGTGCGGGCCAGATACTCGGCGCCCAAACCGTCGGCCTCCAGCTCCATGTCGCGGCCATAGCCGCGGACCATGGCAGTCCCCAGCATATTGCTCAGATCGCCCGCTGCCGGCATGCCGGTACCAATGGTAATCAACTGGCCGATCAGGTCAGTACCCATGGCCATGCTTTGCTGGCGCACCCCATGACGGGCGGTGACGTGACCAATTTCATGACCCAGCACCGCGGCCATCTGCGCTTCGGAATTCAGGTAGATCAGCAGACCACGGTTGATGTAAACGTGCCCACCCGGGAGCGCAAATGCGTTGATGTCGGCGGAATCGACCACCTTGAACTGATAGGGAATATTGCTGCGATGGCTCTGACTGGCAAGCTGCTCGCCGATACGCTGCACATAGGCCTGCCACTTGGGGTCAGTGAGCATACTCATCTGCTGCGCTACCTGCTCGCTGGCCTGCCGCCCCAGCGCCAGCTCCTGGGCCTCGGACATCATCACGAAATCCTGCTTGCCGGTCACCGGGTTAGCCGCACAGCCAGACAGTACCAGCCCGGCCAGTATCAATAGCAGCAGAGGACGTAGCATTATTTTATCTCCAGCATTGAGGGGTGCCGCAGCGGCAGCATAAAGGGCTTGTGGTCTGACTTGAGACTGCGCTGCCCGCGCCGGTCAATTACCCAGCCGCGCGCTTCCAGTTGTCGGCCCTGCCAAGACGCGGGTGAGCCGGGTGGAAATAATTTGCGCTCATCCCGGCCAATGCGCAACACCAGCGGGCCATCCAGCTCCAGCCACAGATAGCCACCGGCTTGATTGGCGGAAATGACCCGCCCGCTGACCAGGGCAAAACCGCCCGAGTCGATCTGCGCAGCCTTCTGTACCGGCGACGTTTGCCATAACCCACGGCGTGCGCTGCGCGCCAGTTTTTCCGCCGCCAGATGACAATCGATCAACGCACTATTGGGCGGCACGGCCAGGGCAAAACCCAACCCCTCACTGAGCAATTGCGCTTCGATATTCTGCCCACCCGGCCCGTACAGATGCGCCAGCGTGCGACCATAACGGTCGTGCTGCTGCTCACCCAGATGCAGACGCAAACCAGGTTGTCCTACCAGTTGCTGCAGTCGCTGCTTGGCCGCCTGGGCGAAGGGCTGCGACGGCTCGCCACGCCGGCCGATTTCCGGCGTATCCACGCCAATCAGGCGTACCCGGCGCTGGTCGTTCAGCTCCAGGGTATCGCCATCAATCACCATCCGGCTAGTGACCGCCTGGCCAGGACCAGGCGCCTGACACACCTCGGCGTGCAGCGGCGGCGCCAACAGCCAGGCAACAAAAAAGGCGCCCGTCAGGAGCGCCTTTTTCTTGCCGTGTACTGCAGCCATCACTTGCGCGAGGCCTGGCATGGGTCTTACTTGGAGCTGACAGCGCCGAAACGCTGCTTGAAGCGCTCGATACGGCCGCCCGTGTCAAGCATCTTCTGCTTGCCGGTGTAGAACGGGTGGCACTCGGAACACACGTCAAGGTGAATGCCGGCTTTCAGTGTGGAACGGGTCTTGATCACGTTACCGCAGCTGCAGGTGGCTTCGATTTCCTGGTACGCAGGATGCAAATCAGCTTTCATGGTGAATCCTCTTTGGGTGTGCCGCCACCAGATCGACCTGATCAGGCACCGCACGCTGTGGTGGTCTGCTTGGCGTCAATGCGGAATGCACAGAGGCCATAAATAGGCCGGCGATAATAGCAGAATCTGCGCGGGACGCAAGTCTCATCCGCGATGCACAGGAATGCTATCATGGCGGCCTCTCAACAGGGCCATAGCCACAGCGGGCCACATCGACAGGAAACCACGCGTGCCCGGACCCATACTGCAGGTTGCCCTGCCTTCACCCCTGCGTCGCCTGTTCGACTATCGCAGTCCGACGGGTGCGCGCGCAGAGGATCTGTGTATCGGTCAGCGGGTGCGGGTGCCCTTTGGCCAACGACAGATGGTCGGCGTGGTCGCTGGCATCAGTGACAGCACCGAGGTGCCAGCCGCCAAGCTCAAGCGCGCGCAAGAGCTGATTGATCTGCAACCGCTGCTGCCGGACACCCTGTGGCAACTGATTCGCTGGACCGCCAGCTATTATCAGCACGGCCTGGGCGACACTTTGGGCTGTGCCCTACCGACACTACTGCGCCAGGGCGAACCGGCGCTGGCCCGCCAGCAGCTGCTCTGGCAACTGCTCCCCGGCGCCTACCCGGAACATCCGGCCGTCAGCCGCGCAGCCAAACAGAAGCACGCCGTGCAGGTGCTCGCCCAGCACCCGCATGGCTTGTCGCATGCGCTGATCAGCCAGTGGGGTCTGAGCCGCGACAGTCTGGACGCGCTGGAGCGCAAAGGGCTGGCCCAACGCATCAACCAGTCACCGCACCATATCGCCGAGCCACTGCCGCTCTTGAGCGATATCCCGCTCAAGGCCAATGCCGAGCAACAGGCCGCGCTGGACGCTATCGCCGGCAAGACCGGGTTTGTCACCTGGCTGCTCGACGGGGTGACCGGCAGCGGCAAGACCGAGGTGTATCTGCAAGCGATCGAGCGCTGCCTGGTGGCCGGGCGCCAGGCACTGGTATTGATCCCCGAAATCGGCCTGACGCCGCAGACCATGGCGCGCTTTCAAAAGCGCTTCAGCATTCCGGTTGTCATCCTGCATTCCGGGCTGAATGACCGCGAGCGACTGGATGCCTGGGTCGCCGCGCGGGACGGGGAGGCCGGCATCATCATCGGTACTCGTTCGGCGATCTTTACTCCGCTGGCGCGCCCCGGCTTGATCATCATCGACGAAGAGCATGACCTGTCTTTCAAACAGCAGGAAGGTCTGCGCTATAATGCCCGCGACCTGGCGGTTTATCGCGCGCATCTGGAAGACACGCCGATCATTCTCGGCTCGGCAACGCCCTCGCTGGAGAGCCTGTACAACGTTCGCCGTGGCCGCTACCAGCATCTGCGCCTGACCGAGCGCGCCGGCAACGCCAAGCCGCCCGGTTTTCGCTGTATCGATATTCGCAGCCGCAAACTCGAGGCCGGCCTGTGCCGACCGATGATCGAGGCGATTGGTGAGCACCTCAAGCAGGGCAATCAGGTGCTGGTCTTTATCAACCGCCGCGGCTTCGCCCCCACGCTGATGTGTCACGACTGCGGCTGGATCGCCGAATGCACCCGCTGCGATGCACGGATGACCGTGCACCAGAATCCGCCACGCCTGCATTGCCACCATTGCGATACCCAGCGCCCGCCGGAACATAGCTGCCCGACCTGCCAGGGCACCGACCTGCGCTCACTGGGTGCCGGCACCGAACGCACCGAGGAGCATCTGGCGCAGTGCTTCCCGGATTTTCCGGTACTGCGCATCGACCGCGAAAGCATGGCGCGCAAGGAGGCCATGCAGAGCATGCTCAAGCGCATTCAGAGCGGCGCGCCCTGCCTGCTGGTCGGCACCCAGATGTTGGCCAAGGGGCATCACTTCCCGGATGTGACGCTGGTGGCCATACTCGACGCTGACGGCGGTCTGTTTTCCGCTGATTTTCGCGGGCCGGAGCGGATGTCGCAGCTGATCACCCAAGTGGCCGGGCGCGCCGGGCGCGCCGAGAAACCCGGGCAGGTGCTGATCCAGACCCACATGGCCGAGCATCCGCTGCTGGTCAACCTGACTGAGCAGGGGTATGGCGCGATTGCCGAACTGGAGCTCGATGCGCGTGGCAAGGCCGGTCTGCCGCCCTTCAGTTTTATTGCACTGCTGCGCGCCGAGGCCAATAACGCCAGTATAGCCAACGAGTTCCTCGAATCGGCCTGTAGCCTGGCAGAGCAACTCAGCGACCAGCTCGGACTCACCACCCTGGACATGCTCGGCCCGGTGCCATCACCCATGGAGCGCCGTGCCGGCCGCTACCGCGCGCAATTGCTGGTGCAGGCCAGCCAGCGCTCGACGCTGCATCAGTTGTTGCACCACTGGCTGCCACAATTGGAGCGGCACCCGCTAGGGCGCAAAGTGCGCTGGTCGATTGATGTAGACCCGCTGGACATGTTTTAACGCCGCCGATTTGGCAACCGCACCCTTAATGCGGATAATGGCGGGTTTTCCACAGGCACTTGCCGGATGAATCTGCAACCATGAAAAACCTTATCAGCACACTGCTGGCCAGCGCGGTCAACAGCCTTCAAAGCCAGGGCGTACTGCCTGACGACATTCAGCCGTCCATACAGGTGGAAATCGCCCGTGATAAGGCCCATGGTGATTTCGCCAGCAACCTGGCCATGACCCTGGCCAAGGCCGCGCGCATGAAGCCGCGCGATCTGGCCGAGCAACTGATTGCCGCGCTGCCTGAGCATGAGGCCATCTCCGGCGTGTCCATCGCCGGTCCAGGCTTTATCAACTTCTTCCAGGACCGCCCCTGGCTGGCGGCCAATCTGGACCGCGCGCTGACTGACCCGCGCCTGGCCATCGCCCTGGCCCAGCCAGCGCAGAGGGTCGTAGTGGACTATTCCTCGCCGAACCTGGCCAAGGAAATGCACGTCGGCCATCTGCGCTCGACCATCATTGGCGACGCCGTGGTGCGGGTGCTCGAGCACCTCGGCCACGAGGTGGTGAGGCAGAATCACGTCGGCGACTGGGGCACCCAGTTCGGCATGTTGCTGGCCTATCTCGAAGAGCAGAGCGTGGATGCCGAAGCCGAACTGGCCGACCTGGAAAATTTTTACCGTCAGGCCAAGCAGCGCTTCGATGCCAGCCCCGAGTTTGCCGACCGCGCCCGCGAGCGCGTGGTCCAGCTACAGGCGGGAGATAGCGCCTGCCTGGCGCTCTGGGAGCGCTTCAACCGCATTTCACTGGGGCATTGCCAGGCCGTTTATGAGCGCCTGGGTGTCAGCCTGACGCCGGCCGACGTGCGCGGTGAAAGCGCCTACAACGACAAGCTCGCCAGTATTGTTGAAGCCTTGCAAGCCAAAGGCTTGCTGACCGAAAGCCAGGGCGCCCGCTGCGTATTCCTCGATGAGTTCAAGAATGCCGAGGGCAATCCGCTGCCGGTCATCATTCAGAAGGCCGGCGGGGGTTACCTGTACGCCACCAGCGATCTGGCCGCCATGCGCTACCGCCACGAGCAATTGCACGCCGACCGCGTGCTCTACTTCGTTGACCAGCGTCAGGCTCTGCATTTTCAGCAGGTCTTTGCTGTCGCGCGGCTGGCCGGCTTCGTTCCGGACAGTATGCAGCTGGAGCACATGGGCTTTGGCACCATGAATGGCGCCGACGGCAAGCCGTTCAAGACCCGCGATGGCGGCACGGTAAAACTGGTTGAGCTGCTGGACGAGGCTGAACAGCGCGCCCACCAACTGGTCTCGCAGAAAAACCCCCAACTGGATGCGCAGGAGCTGCGCCAGATCGCCCGGGCGGTGGGTATTGGCGCGGTGAAATATGCCGCCCTGTCCAAGCACCGCAGCAGTGCCTACAACTTCAACTTTGAGCTGATGCTGAGCTTCGAGGGCAATACCGCACCCTATCTGATGTATGCCTATACCCGAGTCGCCAGCGTATTTCGCAAGTTGGACAGGAGCATGAGCAGCGTCGAGGATCTGGGCCCGATGCAATTGCAGCAGCCAGCTGAAGTGGAACTGGCCGCGCATCTGGCGCAGTTTGCCCAGACTCTGGAATATGTCGCACGCGAGGGCACACCGCATGTACTCTGCCACTACCTCTACGAGCTGGCAGGGCGTTTCTCCAGCTTCTATGAACAGTGCCCGATCCTGGCGGCAGCGCAACCCGCCCAACGCGACAGCCGTCTGCGTCTGGCGGCATTGACTGGACGCACCCTGCGGCAGGGGCTTACCCTGCTCGGCATCGACACCCTGGAGCGCATGTAAGCAGTATGGCAAAAGCACGCAAAGCAGCCCCCCGGCGCGGCGCCAGCCGGCAGCAGTCGAACTCTAAACGCAGCATCCCCGGTGGGCTCTGGCTGGTGGCTGGGCTCGCGATTGGTGTGTTTGTCACCTTCCTGTTTCAGCTCGAGCCTGGGCGCGGCTCCGTGCAACGCGACAAAACCCCGCCCGCGCCAGTGGTCAAGTCGCCGCCGCCGAGCAGAGCAGATCAGCCGCGTTATGATTTCTACACCTTGTTGCCCGAATCTGAAGTGATCGTGCCGCAAAGCAGTGTGCCGGAAATCGCCGTCGAGCCGGCCAAGAGCAGCGACGAAAAGAAACCGGCGGCCGCTACCGCAGCCTCCGGGACACGCTTCTACCTGCAAGCGGGTTCCTTCCGGCAGCGTGCCGAGGCTGACCGCGTCCGCGCGCAAATCCTGATGCTCGGGCTCGATGTCCGGCTGGAAAACGCTCGGCTTGATGGCAACGAAATCTGGTATCGCGTGCAGGTCGGCCCCTTTCAGGATCGCACCACCCTCAGCAGCGCGCAGAGCACCCTGGCCGGCAATGGCTTTGACAACCTCTTGCTGCAACAGCGCACCGGGCCCTAGGGCCCGGGTGCAGCCCGTTGCCGGGCTGCACCGACCAGCGTCACTCGGTCGGATTCATTGCCGGATGACTCGCCCCTCTACCAGCAAGCCTTGAAATCCTCTGCAGCGCCCCCAGATAAATAAGCATGGGCCGGCGCGTCATGTCGGCTACCCCCCTACCACAGCCAATCAGGAGCTGCGCGTGACCACTATTGTTTCCGTACGCCGTAATGGCAAGGTCGTGATCGGCGGCGATGGCCAGGTTTCCCTGGGCAACACCGTCATGAAAGGCAATGCCCGCAAGGTACGCCGCCTGTACAAAGACCAGGTAATCGCCGGTTTTGCCGGCGGGACTGCTGACGCCTTCACGCTGTTCGAGCGCTTCGAGGCGCAGCTGGAAAAACATCAGGGCCAGCTGGTCCGCGCCGCCGTCGAGTTGGCCAAGGACTGGCGCACCGACCGCGCGTTGCGGCGCCTGGAGGCCTTGTTGGCGGTAGCCAACAAGGATGCCTCGCTGATCATCACCGGCAATGGCGATGTAATCGAACCGGAAGACGGGCTGATCGCTATCGGCTCCGGCGGCCCGTTTGCCCAGGCGTCTGCCCTGGCACTGCTGCGGCACACCGATCTCTCGGCCCGCGAGATCGTCGAAACCAGCTTGAACATTGCCGGTGAAATCTGCATCTACACCAACCACAACCAGACCATCGAGGAGCTGGATGCCAATCCCTGAGGCATCCGGAACATCACCAGCATGTCCATGACCCCCCGCGAAATTGTTCACGAACTGGACCGTTATATCATCGGCCAGCAGGACGCCAAGCGCGCCGTTGCGATTGCCTTGCGCAATCGCTGGCGCCGGCAGCAGTTACCCGAAGCCCTGCGTGCTGAAGTGACACCGAAGAATATTCTGATGATCGGCCCGACCGGTGTCGGCAAGACCGAAATAGCCCGGCGCCTGGCAAAACTCGCTCAAGCACCCTTTATCAAGGTCGAAGCAACCAAGTTCACCGAGGTCGGCTACGTCGGCCGTGATGTGGAATCGATCATCCGCGATCTGGTGGATGCCGCGATCAAGATGCTGCGTGAGCAGGAAATTGCCAAGATGGGCCACCGCGCCGAAGATGCTGCCGAAGAACGCATTCTCGACGCCCTGTTGCCCCCGGCCAGGCCGGCCACCGGTGACCAGCCGGTGCGCGAGGATAACAATACCCGTCAGCTGTTCCGCAAGCGCCTGCGTGAAGGTCAGCTGGACGACAAGGATATCGATATAGAAGTCGCGGAAGCGCCGGTCGGCGTGGACATCATGGCCCCGCCGGGCATGGAGGAAATGACCAGCCAGTTGCAGAACATGTTCTCCAGCTTCGGCAAGGACAAGCGCAAGACGCGCACGCTGAAGGTCAAGGAGGCGCTCAAACTGGTGCGTGATGAGGAAGCTGCGCGCATGGTCAATGAGGAAGAACTCAAAGCTCGTGCCATCCATGCGGTCGAACAGAACGGCATCGTCTTTCTCGACGAGATCGACAAGGTCAGCAAACGCGCCAATAGCGGCGGCGGTGCCGATGTGTCCCGCGAAGGTGTGCAGCGCGACCTGCTGCCACTGATCGAAGGCTGCACGGTGAATACCAAGTTCGGCATGATCAATACCGACCATATTCTGTTTATCGCTTCTGGCGCCTTTCATCTGACCAAACCGTCGGATCTGATTCCCGAACTCCAAGGCCGCCTGCCGATCCGCGTCGAACTGCAATCACTGACGCCCGGCGACTTCGAACGTATTCTGACCGAGCCGGACGCCTCGCTGACCGAGCAGTACCGCGCGTTGCTGGACACCGAAGGGCTGAAAATCGAGTTCGGCGCCGATGCCATCAAGCGTCTCGCGGAAATCGCCTGGCAGGTCAACGAAAAAACCGAGAACATCGGTGCGCGTCGCCTGCATACGGTGCTGGAACGCCTGCTGGAAGAGGTGTCCTTTAGCGCCGGTGATCTGGCCAGTAGCCAGAATGGCGAAACCTTGCATATCGATGCGGCCTACGTAGACAAGCATTTGGGTGAGCTGGCGGTCAACGAGGATCTGTCACGGTATATTCTTTAACCCAGCGCTAAGCTGCAAGCGACAAGCCACAAGCACTCCGGGCCATGCCCTAGGCTGCTTTAGCTTGAAACTTGCAGCTCAACCAGGATTACCCACATGTCCGCACCGATTCCCGTCGATATCAAACTGCACAAGGCATCACGCACGCTGGAGCTGGGGTATGCCGATGGTCGGCGATTTGCCTTGCCGGCCGAGTATCTGCGGGTGCTGTCCCCCTCGGCTGAAGTGCGCGGGCATGGCAAACCGGTGCTGCAAACCGGAAAACAGCAGGTCGCCCTGGTCGGCGTCGAGCAAACCGGCCGCTATGCACTGAAATTGACCTTTGATGACGGGCACGACAGCGGCCTGTACAGCTGGGACTATCTCCACCAGTTGGCTACCGAGCACGAACAGCTCTGGCAAGCCTATCTTGAGCAAATCGCCGATGCCGGCGCCAGCCGTGACCCACACACTTCCGCCGTGCGCCTGTTCCCCTAATACCGGCCATTGTAAGGTTCCTGTCAAGCGCGCCAGGATAATCGGCGGGCTTGTGGCAAAATCGGTTTAACAGCCTGCTCTGCGCGTGCTAACTTGTCGCATACCCAATCACTTTCAGAGGACAACGCAGAGAGCTGTAACAGGGTGATACTTTGGCATAGGGAACCTTGCCCAAGATATCCCACCTGTGTTTTCTGCCGATTCAGACACACAACGGAGCTTCACCAGATGGCCCAACAAAAAGACGAAGAGCTCGGCCTCCAAGCCAGTGACAACATACTTGGCCCCAACCCGATCATCGGCGCGCCAACGCGCGACATCATCAGTACCGCACGGCAGGTATTACGCCAGACAGTAAAACAACCCGTGCACAGCCTGAAGCATGTCGGCCTTTTCGGCTGGGCGCTGAAGGACGTGCTACTGGGGCGCTCAGAACTCGCTCCCGACCCGGCAGACAAGCGCTTTCTTGATCCGACCTGGGCTCACAACCCGTTGTACCGACGCTATATGCAGAGTTACCTGGCTTGGCGCAAGGAGCTCAATAGCTGGATTACCAGCTCCAACCTGCCCACCCAGGATGTGGCTCGCGCCCAGTTTGTGATTTCGCTGATGACCGAGGCCATGTCACCGACCAACACGGCGTTGAATCCGGCTGCGCTCAAGCGCTTCTTCGAGACTGGCGGCAAGAGCGTGCTCGACGGCATGACCCACCTGGCGCAGGACATTGCCAACAATGGCGGCATGCCCAGCCAGGTCAACATGAATGCCTTTGAAGTGGGCAAGAATCTGGCCATCACCAAAGGCTCGGTGGTGTTCCGCAATGAAGTGCTCGAGCTGATTCAGTACAAGCCGCTGACCGAAGAGGTGTACGAAAAGCCGGTACTGGTCGTCCCGCCGCAGATCAACAAGTTCTATGTGTTCGACCTGTCGCCGGAGAAAAGTCTGGCGCGCTATTTGACCCTGAACCACATGCAAACCTTTGTCGTCAGCTGGCGCAACCCGACCAAGGCACAACGCGAATGGGGCCTGTCGACCTATATCGAAGCGCTGAAAGAAGCCATCGATATCGTTCTGAAGATCACCGGCAGCAAAGATCTGAGCATGCTCGGCGCCTGCTCCGGCGGCATTACCACCGCAACGTTACTCGGCCATTACGCGGCCCTGAAAGAGAAGAAAGTCAGCTCTTTCACCTTGCTGGTGAGCGTACTGGATACCGGCATCAAGACGCAGGTGGCGTTGTTTGCCGATGAAAAATCCATCGAAGCGGCGCGGCGCATGTCTTATCAAAACGGCGTGCTGGAAGGCAAGGATATGGCCAAGATCTTCGCCTGGATGCGACCCAATGACCTGATCTGGAACTACTGGGTGAACAACTATCTGCTCGGCAACGAGCCGCCGGTGTTCGACATCCTGTTCTGGAATAATGACACTACCCGTCTTCCGGCGGCGCTGCATGGCGAGTTCCTGGAGATGTTCAAGACCAATCCGCTGACCCGCGCCAAGGCCTTGGAAGTCTGTGGCACACCCATCGACCTGAAGCAGGTCAAGGCCGACTTCTTTTGCATCGCCGGCTTGAATGACCACATCACGCCGTGGGATGCCTGTTATAAATCCGCCAAGCTGCTCGGCGGCAAGTGTGAATTCGTGCTGTCCTCCAGCGGGCATATCCAGAGCATTCTCAATCCACCGGGCAACCCGAAATCACGCTTCTTCACCAACACCGAGATGCCCGACGATCCAAAAAAATGGCTGGAAACGGCTACCAAACAGTCAGACTCCTGGTGGCAGTACTGGCGTGAATGGCTACATGCCCGTGGTGGCAAACTCAAGGCCGCGCCTGCGGTACTCGGCGATGACGATTTCCCGCCGATGGAAGCGGCACCCGGGACCTATGTCCACGAGCGCTAGGAGCGCTCTTCAGAGAACCATACATGCGCCAAACTTTTGTATTTCGCACCATCGAACTGGATGGCCAGGTATTGCGCACGGCCGTCCGGCCCGGCAAGGACCATATGCCACCCCTGCTGGTTTTCAACGGCATTGGCGCCAACCTGGAGCTGGTCTTTCCGTTCGTCCAGGCATTGGACCCGGACATGGAAGTCATCGTATTTGATGCGCCCGGTGTGGGTGGCTCGTCCACCCCGTCGACACCCTTTCGCTTCCCCGGGCTGGCCAAGCTCGCGGCGCGGATGCTGGATTATCTCGATTACGCCCAGGTCAACGTGATTGGCGTGTCCTGGGGCGGCGCTTTGGCCCAGCAATTTGCCCATGACTACCCGGAGCGCTGCAAGAAACTGATTCTGGCTGCCACCGCCGCCGGAATGGTGATGGTGCCCGGGCGGCCGCATGTACTGTTGAAGATGGCCAGCCCACGACGCTATCTGCAGCCTTCGCATGTCATCAAGATTGCCCCCGACATCTATGGTGGCGCGTTCCGGCGCGACCCCAACCTGGCGCGATCGCATGCGGCCAAGGTGCGCTCTTCCGGCAAGATGGGCTATTACTGGCAGTTGTTTGCCGGCATCGGCTGGACCAGTTTTCACTGGCTGCACAAGATCAGGCAACCGACATTGATCCTCGCCGGCGATGATGATCCGATCATCCCGCTGGTCAACATGCGCATGCTGGCCTGGCGCATCCCCAATTCGGTTCTGCACGTGATCGATGACGGGCATCTGTTCCTGATCACCAGGGCCGATGCGGTGGCCCCGATCATCATGCGCTTTCTTGCTGAGGAAAAGCATCGGGCGGTGATACGTCCTCCGCACGGCGCCGCGCTCAAGCGCTGATCGGCCTGGATTTCACGCCCCGTATCTGGACAAGGACTGCTGGATGCCCGTACCCCATGAACCCGCCCCACACCCCGCGTTAGGTGGGGATCTGGCCGACAGCCTGCTGGCGCTACTGCGCTCCCTCCCCGCCCAACCTTGCCATCATGCCCGCATGACGCTGCGGCTGGGCGTACGCCTGCTCGAAGCGCTAAGCGGCAACGCAGACCAGCCAGTACCAGGCAACGACCCACGTTTCAACGATGCTGGCTGGCAGCGCCCCCTGCAACAGCGAGCAGTGCAAGCCTGGCTGGGCTGGCAAACAGAGACCGGCAGCTGGCTTGAAGGGCTGGTTCTCAACGAGGCGGACCGCGGCCGTATCACCTGGCTGGGCATGCAGCTGACAGCCACCCTGGCCCCCAGTAACAGCCCGTTAAACCCGCTGTTTTTGCGCCAGCTAAAGCGCAGCCGAGGCCGCAGCTTGCTTCGGGGACTGACACGACTGGCTAGCGATCTGGTGCTCGACCGACCGCTCGCGCCGCTGAGCGAGGATGCTGCTGGTCGGGTCGGTCACCATCTGGCCGGCAGTGCCGGTCAGATCGTGCTGCGCGACCCGCTGTTTGAACTGATCCAGTATCTGCCGGCCCTGCCACAAGTGCACCAACGGCCGCTGATCATCATTCCGCCGCCGCTCAATCGTTTCTATCTACTGGATCTGAATCCGCAGCAAAGCCTGATTCGGCATGCGCTGGACCAGGGATTTCAAGTGTTTTTGCTCAGTTGGCGCAATCCGCAGGCCGAGCACTGCGGATGGGGTTTTGCCCACTATGTTGGCGCTTGCGACCGTGCTCTGAAGGTCAGCTGCAGCATCACCGGCAGCCCCCAGGCCAGCTTGCTGGGGGTCTGCGCCGGTGGCATTCTTGGGCTGTTGCTGCAAGGCCTGCTGCAGGCCCGGGGTGAAAGCGCCCGGCTGTGCGCCGCCAGCTACCTGGTGACGCCGATTGACCCGCGCCTGGGTACGCCATTGCTGCGTCTGGGTGGCCCCGCCACACAACAACGGCTGCGTAGCCAGCTATGGCAACAGGGCTACCTGGGTGCCCGGCAACTCGCCGCCAGTTTTGCCTGGTTGCGTCCGGAGCAATTCGTCTGGCCACAGGCACTAGCCCGTTATGCCCTGGATCAGCCACTGGTAAAGCGCGACGTGCTGTTTTGGAGCCAGGACAGTACGCGCCTGCCCGCCCAGCTGGTAGAAGACCTGCTCGACCTGTTTCAGCGCGATCCGCTGAGCCGCTGCGGTCATCTGAGTCTGCTCGGCCTGCCTATCGATCTGCAGGCCTGTACCGTCCCCAGCTGGCATCTGGGTGCGCGGCGTGATCATATTGTGCCCTGGGCCAATTGCTTTCCTGGCGGGCGCCTGGGCGGTGACGCGGTGTTTGTGCAGAGCCATAGCGGTCATATACACAGCCTGATCAATCCCCTCGATCACCCGAACGCGCGATTGCGCAGCGGCCCGGCAACCGCTGACGCTGCGAGCTGGATGGCCGGCAGTATTGAATACACTGGCAGTTGGTGGCCGCACTGGAGCCGCTGGCTAAAAGCGCGCAGCGGCGAGCTGCAGCCAGCGGCTTTGATCTTGGGCAGCACTGATTTTCCGGCCCTCGAGCCGGCACCCGGCCGCTATGTTCATGACAGTTAAGGAGCCGCATGAAAACCCGTGATCGCATATTGGTGTGTACCTTGGCGCTGTTCAACGAGCACGGCGAGCCCAACGTCACCACGCTGGATATCGCCAACGAGCTGGATATCAGCCCGGGCAACCTGTACTACCATTTCCGTGGCAAGGAGGCACTGCTGGAGGCGCTGCTGGAGGCCTTCATCAACAAGACCCAGACACTGCTGCACCTGGAGATTGACCCGCACGCGCTCAGCCCCGAAGACTACTGGCTGTTCCTGCACCTGCTGTTCGAGTCGATCATCACTTACCGCTTCCTGTTCCAGGATCTGTCAAACCTGAGCGGGCGCTACGGCTTTATCAACCGCGCCATGCAGCATTGGATTGCCGCGCTACGCAAGACCCTGCTGCGCGTTCTGCTCGGGCTGCGCGAACAAGGTCATATGGACTGCGACGATGAGAGCCTCGAGCGCTTGCTGGATGCCTTGTGCCAGACTTTCCTGTTCTGGCTAGACTACCAACGCATCACTCGCGGTGATCAGCAGGATGCCTCGCTCGGTGTACGTCAGGTCCTGGGGCTGCTGCTGCCCTACCTGGATACCGACACCCGCGAATGGATGCAGACGCTGATCAACCGCTACGCATAAAAAACCCGGCCAGCGGCCGGGTTAAGGGAACTGCAATCGGGATAATTAGACGGGCTTGGCGCTTTTCAGCGACGCGCTCAACTCGTCCAGCTTGGCCGACAGCTTCTGCAGCTCACTGCGGCTGGGAATGCCGACCCGGCCAAGCAACTCGGAACGGCCCTTGTCGATCGAGCCAAGAACCTTGTCGATACGCCCGCCTGTCGCCGAATCCACGCGCGACTTGAACTCCGAGCGCAACTCGTCAACTTTGCTGCTGGCGCTGTCGACTCGCCCGGAAATCAAGTCCTTGCCCTGCTTTTCAAGCGCCAGGCCTTCGCTGACCAGCTCCTTGAAATAGGCAGCACCCTGCTTGCCGACGGTGGCGTAAGCGCCCAGGGTCGCCAGCCAAACCTGGCGCGCCTGGGTTTTCAAGCTGTCGGTTACTTCGGTGGCGGCATCGACGCCCGAATAACCTCGCCTCCTTCGTGCCCGGGGAGATTGCGCGGATCGCATGGGAAGCCCCCGGCTCGTCCGTGACCTTCACGGCGAAAGACG
>JAWOGT010000104.1:0-10115 GCA_046496585.1 Halopseudomonas sp. | reverse complement strand
AACAGCGTGCCGCGCCCGCCAGTGGCGACCCAGACGACCATTTCGATGGAGTTCAGTGGCGAGAACTCACCCGGGTTGATAATGCCCACTTGAGGTACGTAGAGCGCGCCCGCGACACCGGCAAGCATCGCCGAAAACACGAACAGCCAGAGCTTGTAGGACTCGACCTGATAACCGGAAAAGCGCGTGCGGCTTTCTGCATCGCGTATCGCGATGATCACCCGACCCATGCGCGAAGTGACGATATAGCGGCAGGCCAGATAACCCAGCACCAGGGCAATGGCCGAAGCGATAAACAGGCCGGCACGAGTGGTTTTTGCCGCCAGATCAAAGCCGAGAATATCCTTGAAGTCATTCAGGCCGTTATTGCCGCCAAAGCCCATCTCGTTACGGAAGAACGCCAGCATCAGTGCATAGGTCAGCGCCTGGGTAATGATCGCGAAATACACCCCGGTAACCCGCGAGCGGAATGCCAGCCAGCCGAATACCAGCGCCAATAGCCCCGGCACCAGCAGGATCATCAGCGCAGCGAACCAGAACATATCAAAGCCCTGCCAGTACCAGGGCAGGGTTTCCCAGTTGAGCACCACCATGAAGTCCATCAGCTCCGGGTGGCCATACACGCCGCGGTCACCGATCTGGCGCATCAGGTACATGCCCATGCCGTAGCCACCGAGGCTGAAGAAGGCGCCGTGGCCGAGCGAGAGAATCCCGCAATAGCCCCAGATCAGATCGACCGACAGGGCAAGCAGGGCAAAACACAGAAACTTGCCGAGCAGGCCCACGGTAAAGTTGGACACGTAAAACGCTGAATCAGTGGGCAGCGCCAGGTTGCAGAACGGCACTATGATCGCGCTCAGCACGACCAGGCCGAGCACCAGCATTCCGCCGCGGTCGCTGAGTAATAAACGTTGGGTCAGCATACTTCCCTCTCGATAGTTATTGGCGTGGTTGGCTAGCGGACAAGCTGATGCTCAGTCCGCCGCCGCCCGGCCTTTTTGTGGGAACAGACCCTTGGGTTTTTTCTGGATGAACAGAATCAGCATGATCAGCACCAGCACCTTGGCCAGCATCGCTCCGGCGTAGGGTTCAAGAAAATTGTTGATCAGCCCCAGACTCATGGCACTGACCAGCGTGCCCCAGAGATTGCCGACGCCGCCGAAGACCACGACCATGAAGGAATCGATGATGTAGGCCTGGCCCAGGTTCGGCCCGACGTTGGTCAGCTGCGACAGGGCCACACCGGCGATCCCGGCAATGCCCGAGCCCAGGCCAAAGGTCAGGGCATCCACCCAGCTCGAGCGCACGCCCACGGCGCGGGCCATGGCGCGGTTCTGCGACACGGCGCGGACTTTCAGGCCCAGGGTGGTGCGCTTCATTACCAGCAGCAGGGCGAAGAACACCAGCAGACCGAAAATCAGGATGTACAGTCGGGTGTAGGTGATCGACAGCACCGGATTGATTACCAGGGTGCCACTGATCCAGTCCGGTGAGCTGACCGAACGGTTCAGCGGGCTGAACAGCGTGCGGACTGCCTGTTGCAGCACCAGGCTGAGACCAAAGGTGGCGAGCAGGGTTTCCAGTGGCCGGCCGTAGAGAAAGCGGATAACCCCGCGCTCGATCAGAATGCCGATCAGGCCGGTGATCAGAAAGGCTGCGGGAATGGCGATCAGCAGGCTCCATTCGATCAAGTTCGGGAACAGCACTTGCACACCCCAGGTGGTATAGGCGCCGAGCATGATCAGTTCGCCGTGGGCCATATTGATCACGCCCATCACGCCAAAGGTGATGGCCAGACCGATAGCCGCCAGCAGCAACACCGAGCCGAGGCTCA
Organism: Halopseudomonas sp.; assembly: GCA_046496585.1. GTDB lineage: Bacteria > Pseudomonadota > Gammaproteobacteria > Pseudomonadales > Pseudomonadaceae > Halopseudomonas. The sequence goes on along the minus strand of JAWOGT010000104.1, from coordinate 8,281 downwards.
AACCGAAGAACAGGTTTTCGAGGAAACGGTAGAGCTTGATCCGGCCTTGAATGGACGCAATCGCCTGTTGTGCGGCGCCGCGCAGTTCTGCATCAGCGTCGTTGGCTGCCACATCGTTCAGGGCGATGCGCGCTTCCTGCTCCAGCGATCCGCTCAGCGAGTTGATCGCTGCCAGGCGCATGTCGCGGTCACTGCCCTGGATCTGGAACAGGGCCAACGCGGTATCAATGGCACCCAGCACCAGCCCTGACTTCTCTGCTGATTGGCGCTCGATCAGCATGGCGATGCCCTTGGCATCGATGCCGTCGCGGATAAACCGGCGAACCGCGTCGTAGCGTACTTCAGCGCTCTCGTGTGTAAGGTTCAGTTGCGCCAGTTGGCCGCGCAGTTGGGTGCGCAGGCTGTTGTTGACCGGCACCCGGCGCAAGCCTTGGTCGCTTTCGATCGCATCGCCGGTCAGGGCGTTGGTAATGCTGTTGCCGTCGCGAATCGCAACGGTCGGAGGATCGTTCCGATCGGCGAGCAAGTCGCCCTCGACCAACGCGTTGAGAATAGTGATGAGACGTTCGTCATCCTGATCGAATAGCTGGCTGACGGTCTCGGCACGTTGGCGCAGGTTACCCTGGACCAACTGCTGTACCTGTTGCGCAAAAATCGAAGGCGCGGGCTGGGCAGACGCCAGCTCAGCGGTAGCGTCAAAGGTGTGTTCAGACGTGGCGTTGTCTTCGGCCTGAGCGGCAGCGTGCATGGGTGCAAAGGCGCCCAGCAGCAGCAGGCAAAGGCTCAGCCTGGTGAGCGGTTGCCAGAAGGGTTTGCGGCAGTTCGTATGCATGACACCTGTCCTGATTATCGTGTTGCATGCCCTGGGTCGGCGGGTGGGGCCGGGGCTGACTCCGTCATGCCCTTGCTCCGGGAATGACGGGTTTTACAGCGTTATCTGGCCAGCGGGCTGGCCAGATAACGGATGGGTTACTCGGCAGTAACCCCCTGACAGGTTTTGCTTTTGGTGTTGTAGTTGCCGCAGTTGATCGGCGCAGTCCAGTCGGCTTTCAGATCCTTGCTGCCTTCGAGGAAGTCCGACCAGGCATCACCCGCTACCAGATCATCGGTGCTGGATACGGTCAGGAACTGGCCATCGTCCTGAATTTCGCCAATCAGCACCGGCTTGGTGATGTGGTGGTTCGGCAGCATGGTGCTGGTGCCGCCGGTCAGATTCGGCACTGCCACGCCGACCATCGCATCAATCACCTTGTCCACGTCGGTGGTACCGGCTTTCTCGACCGCTTTTACCCACATGTTGAAGCCGATGTAATGCGCTTCCATCGGGTCATTGGTGACGCGGTCGGTATCCTTGGTGAACGCGTGCCAGGTCTTGATAAAGGCCTCGTTCTCTGGGGTTTCTTCGCTCATGAAGTAGTTCCAGGCAGCCATATGGCCGACCAGTGGCGCGGTGTCGATACCGGACAGCTCTTCTTCACCCACCGAGAAGGCGATAACCGGAATGTCTTCGGCGGAGACGCTCTGGTTGCCCAGTTCGCGGTAGAAGGGCACGTTGGCGTCACCATTGATGGTGGACACCACCGCGGTCTTCTTGCCGGTGCTGCCGAAGCGCTTGATCTCGGAGACGATGTTCTGCCAGTCGGAATGGCCGAAGGGGGTGTAGTTGATCAGGATGTCTGCTTCGGCGACGCCGTTGGCCTTCAGATAGGCTTCCAGAATGCGGTTGGTGGTGCGCGGGTAAACATAGTCGGTGCCGGCCAGTACCCAGCGCTCGATGCCCAGTTCATCCTTCAGGTAATCCACTGCGGGAATCGCTTGCTGGTTCGGCGCCGCGCCAGTGTAGAACACGTTGCGTGAGGACTCTTCACCCTCGTACTGCACCGGGTAGAAGAGGATGCCGTTCAGCTCTTCGATGACCGGCAATACCGATTTGCGTGACACCGAGGTCCAGCAGCCAAAGATGGAATCCACTTTATGTTGCTCGAGCAGTTCCCGGGTGCGCTCGGCGAACAGTGGCCAGTCGGAGGCGGGATCCACGACTACCGCTTCCAGCTGCTTGCCGAGCAGGCCGCCTTTCTTGTTCTGCTCTTCGATCAGCATCAGCATGGTGTCTTTCAGGGTGGTTTCCGAAATGGCCATAGTGCCGGATAGCGAATGCAGGACGCCGACCTTGATGGTTTCGGCCTGTACCGCCATGGCGCTGAGGGCCATGCTGCAGGCGACGCCTAACGCGCCGGCGGTTTTTACCAGTTTCTTGAGTTTCATGGGTCAATCTCCGTTGTTACGTGCATGTCCAATAAGGGATAAAGCTCAGTAACCGGGTGCATCCTCGTCCTGTCTGGGGTGATCGGCGTGCCGTCAGCCCTTCTATTTCAGCTGCCCACTGCCTGATGGCTGGCGGGTGTTCTGCTGTTGCCGGGCCTGGAAGATCATATGCAGCGTGATCTTGCGAACCGCGGCCTTGCTTTCCTCTATGTGTGATTGCATCAGCGACTGCGCTTGCTCGGTCTGGTGTTCGCAGATGCGCTGCAGAATCTTGGCGTGTTCCCGATAGGTGGCTGCAATGCGCGCCGGCTGGGTAAAGTCGATGCGTCTGACGAAGCGCAGGCGCTGCGTTACGTCATGGTGAATCCGCGCCATCTCGAGATTGCCGGTAGCCTCCACCAGGCGCTCGTGAAAGCGCTCGTCCAGAATGCAGACGCTGGGGCCGTCCTGCAGGCGCTGCTCGGGCGCGATCATCCATACCGCTTTCAACTGCTCCAGTTGCGGAACCGATTCCAGCTCGCACAGACGCTTGATGGCCGCGAGTTCGAGCACAATGCGCACGTCATAGAGCTGCTCGTACTGCTCGAAATCAAACGGCCGAACCTGCCAGCCGCTGCGAAACAACACCTCAACGAAACCCTCACGCTGGAGCCGGGCCAATGCCTCACGTACCGGGGTGCGACTGGCCGATACCCACTCGGCGATTTCGCTTTCGGTGAAACGGTCGCCGGGCAGTAGTTGAAAGTCGAAAATACGCGCCTTGAGCTGCCGATAAATGCGCTCAGTCAGATTTTGCTGGCGCTGGCTCCGGGGTTGGTCGAGTCTGAGATCGGAGGTGTCGGTTTGCTGCTGCATGACCGTCTAGTCCTCCATTACCAGCAGCAGGTCACCCGCATTGACCTGGTTGCCTGGCGCACAGTGAACAGAACCGATGCGTCCGCTTCTTTCAGCGTGCACGGCAAATTCCATTTTCATCGCCTCAACGATAAGCAGCGGCTGATTGGCCTCCACCTGCTGACCGGCTACCACCAGCAGTTTCCAGATACTGCCGCTGATATCGGCGGTCACCGCCAGGCCGTCGACCTCCGTCGGCAGTTCATGCGTGCGCACCTGCAGGGCCGCATCCACATGCGCTTCTTCATCGGCCTGCCAGAGCGCGACTTCCTTGGTGAAGGCAGCCTGTTGGCGGGTTTTGAACTGCTCGATGCTGTCGGCGTTGTCGAGCAGAAACTGCTCGTGCTCGCCCAGGTCGAAATAGCTCTGCTCGATGCGCAGATCCAGCCGACCTTCGCGAAAGGCTTCGCGCTGCTCGGTCAGTTCGGCCTCGCTGACCGGGTAGTAACGCACCTGGTCGAAGAACTTCAGCAGCCAGGGTTCACGATTGACGAACACCGGGCTTTTCAGAAAGGTGTTCCAGATCGGCAGGGTCCGACCGACCAGCTGATAGCCACCGGGTGAGTCCATGCCGTAGATGCACATGTATACGCCGCCGATGCCGACCGTGCCTTCGGCGGTGTAGGTACGCGCCGGGTTGTACTTGGAGGTCAGCAGGCGATGCCGTGGATCGACCGGTACGGCGCAGGGCGCACCCAGGTACACATCACCCAGACCCAGTACCATATAGCTGGCGCTGAACAGCAGGTCGCGGACCTGGTCAATGCTCTCCAGACCGTTGATGCGGCGCATGAACTCGGTGTTGCTGGGTAGCCAGGGGGCGCTGTCACGCACCGACTGGCGATAGCGCGCCACGGCGTCCAGCGTGGCCGAGTCCTCAAAGGCCATGGGCAGATGAATGATGCGGCTGGGTACGCGCAGGCTGGTGGCATCCGGCAGCCTGGGCTCCAGCGCCAGCAGGCGTTCAACCAGTTGCTGCTGAGGGATGATGCGGCTGTCGTAGTTGACCTGCAGCGAGCGCACGCCAGGGGACAGCTCGATGATGCCCTCGATAGGCTCGGCCTTCAGCGCCTCCATCAATGCGTAAACGCGCAGGCGCAGACGCAGGTCAAGCACGTTGGGGCCGTATTCGAGCAGGATGTACTTGTCGCCCGCCTGGCGGTAGGCCACTTGCGGGCGACTGCCGGCCGCTGGCAAGGTGGCGAGAATGCAGTCGCTCAGCGCCACCGCGTTCCGGGCTTGCGCGGCGGCAGCCAGCAGCGGCTGCGCAGTCAGTTGCGCGATGGCTTCATCCATGGCCAGCTCCATGGCCAGCGCGACATCGAAGCTCAGGCGTTTGAAGCGGATACGGTCACCTGGTTTGACCTGGCCGACCTTCCACAATTCGGCCTTGACGATGGTCGCCGGGCAGACAAAACCGCCCAGGCTGGGGCCGTCCTTGGTCAGAATCACCGGCATGTCGCCGGTAAAGTTGATCGAACCGACAGCGTATTCGGTGTCGTGGATATTCGAGGGGTGCAGGCCGGCCTCGCCGCCGTCGCTGCGGGTCCAGGTCGGTTTGGGACCGTTCAGGCGGATGCCCAGGCGGTTGGAGTTGTAGTGCACTTCCCAGGCGGTGGAGAAGAACATCTCGATGGCGTCATCGGTAAAGAAGTCCGCCGCGCCATGCGGGCCGTAGAGTACGCCGATCTCCCATTCGCGCGGGCCCGCGCCGTGGCTGCTGTAATCGGGCACCAGGCTGTGCGGTGCGGCCTGCGGCGAATACAGCGGCGCCGGCGTGGTGCAGGCGCTGAGCGCCGGATTGCTGATTGGTAGCATATCGGTGGCGCGCAGAGTGCGGCCGGCGTGGCCACCGAACTGGCCCAGGGCAAAGGTGGAACGGCTGCCCAGATAGACGGGTACGTCAATCCCGTTGCGTACGGCCAGATAGATACGGCAACCGGTGTCGGCCTTGCCCACCTCCAGGGTCTGCCCGGCCTTGACGCTGACCGGGGCCCAGAAGGGCACGCTGGCACCGTCCAGCAGGGCGCTCGCTTGGCCGCCGGTCAGTGCGATCATAGTATCGCTATGAAAGCGCAGGCTGGGCCCGATCAGCGTGCACTCCAGGCCCGCAGCACTGGCATGATTGCCGACGATGCGGTTGGCCAGACGGAACGCGTAGTCATCCATCGGGCCGGAGGGCGGGACGCCGACGCTCCAGTAGCCGACGCGGCCGGGGTAGTCCTGCACACTGGTATAGGTGCCCGGCTTGAGCACTTCGATCACCGGCGCGCGGTAATCGAAACTGGCCAGCCGGTTAGTGGCGACGTCGCCCTGGGCAAAGAAATCGCTGGCGATGATCTGCCGCAGGTAGTCGAGGTTGCTGGCGATACCGGCCACGCAGGTGTCGCTCAGCGCCGCCTGCATGTTGGCAATCGCCTCGGCGCGGTCTTTGCCATGCACGATGATCTTGGCAATCATCGGATCGTAGTAGGCGGAGACTTCGGTGCCGCTGGTCACCCAGGTGTCGATGCGTGCCTGGGCGGCATACTGCACAGCGGTAATGGTGCCGGGGGAGGGCTGGAAGTCGCGTACCGGGTCTTCTGCGTACAGGCGCACTTCGATAGCGGCGCCCTGGGGCGTGATCTCGATATCCAGCGCCGGGGGATCACCCGCTGCGGTGAGAAGCATCCACTCGACCAGATCGATGCCGGTGCAGGCTTCGGTAATCGGATGCTCGACCTGCAGTCGGGTATTGACCTCGAGAAAATAGAAGGCGTCGCGGTGTGCATCGTAGATGTATTCGACGGTGCCGGCGGAGCGGTAGTTGACCGCCTTGCCGAGCTTGACCGAGGCGGCCAGCAGCTTGTCGCGGGTCGCGGCGGGCAGACCCGGGGCGGGGGTTTCTTCCACCACCTTCTGGTTGCGGCGCTGCAACGAACAGTCGCGCTCACCCAGCGCCAGTACCTGGCCCTGGCCATCACCGAAAATCTGTACTTCCACATGCCGGGCATGGTCGACGAAGCGTTCCAGAAACACGCCGCTGTCGCTGAAAAAGTTCTGCCCCAGGCGCTTCACGCTGTCAAAGGCCTCGATCAGCTCGGCTTCGCTGTCACAGCGGGTCAAGCCAATGCCGCCGCCGCCGGCCGTGCTTTTCAGCATCACCGGGTAGCCCAGCAGGCTGGCGGCACTGATCGCGGTGTTGAGCGAGTCCAACAGGCCGGTACCGGGGATGAGCGGCACACCGGCCTGCTCGGCAATTTCGCGTGAGGTGTGTTTCAGGCCAAATTGGCGGATCTGCTCGGGCGTGGGGCCGCAGAAGGCGATCCCGAGCGCTTCGCATTGCTCGGCAAAACCGGCGTTTTCCGAGAGGAAGCCATAGCCGGGAATGATTGCCTGGGCACCGCACTGCTGAGCAATGCTGAGGATTAGCTCGGCCTTGAGATAGCTCTCGGCGGCGCTGTTACCGCCCAGGCAGATGGCCTCATCGCAGGCGATCACGTGGGCACTGTTGCGGTCGGCGTCGGAATACACGGCCACCGATTTGATGCCCAGGCGTTTGAGTGTGCGGGCGATACGCACGGCGATTTCGCCGCGGTTAGCTATCAGTACGGTATCGAACATGGAACAAAATCCTTTTTGGCTATCAGCGGGAAGCGATATAGGCGCGCCAGCCGCCCAAATGCGTGATTTCGGTGGCGCCTTCGACCGCCGCGCCCTCGCAGATAAAGCCCTTCACTTCGCGGCCGTCCTGCAGGGTCAGGGTGCCGATACCCAGCGGGGCGGGCACCAGCGCGACAAAGCTGCCGAACAGCTCCACCGGCACATCCCACAGCTCCAAGGCGATCGCAGCGCCGTCAGCGGCGCGCATCAGGCCGGGCTTGGGCGGGGTGGTGTTGGGCAGGGCATAAAGGCGATAGTGGTCGGCGCTGAAGGTGCTCTCGACAAAGCGCGCATGCCGCTCGGTCAACTGCGTGTTGAGCGGCATGCCGCTAAGATGTGCACCGACTACCGCCAGGCGCACATGGCCAGGCGGAGCGTCTGAGGCCACGATCGGTGCGGGCAGGTCGCGGCCGGTAGCGCCGGCGGTCCAGGGCGCGAAGGCCTGCCAGCGACGACCGAATTCGGCCAGCGCAGTGTCCTGCCAGGCGGCGCCGATCAGCGTGATGCCGAACGGCAGGCCGTCACTGCGCAGGCCTGCGGGTAAGGCCAGTGCCGAACAGTCGGCGAGGTTGACGAAGTTGGTCCAGGTGCCCAGCTGGCTGTTCACCGTGATCGGATCCTGTTCGACCTGGGCGGTAGTCGGCATACGGGGCGCGGTGGGCACCAGCAGCGCGTCAACCGAGTGCATCAGGGTCTGGATCTGCCGGGCCAGGTCGGCGCGGCGGTATTCGGCGCGGTAGGTATCGGTAGCGTTGAATTTTTCCGCGTTGGCGAGAATGCTGCGGACCACCGGGTTCATCCGCTCGCCGTGGGTATCCATGAAGTCGGCAATCGCAGCGTAGCGCTCAGCGACCCAGGGCCCGCCATAGAGCAGCTCGGCAAGTTGCTGCATGGGGCTGAAATCCAGTTCGATCAATTCCGCGCCCATCTCGCGCATCTGCGCCAGGCTGGTCTGCCAGGCGGCCTCGGCCTGGCTGTCGCCAAACCAGGGCAGGCTGGTGGGGATCCCCAGTCGCGGTGTTGCGCCGATCAGCCGAGCTGAGGGTGGTGCTATCCGCGAATAGCCGTCGGCGGCATCAAAGCCTTGCATCACGCTGGCCACGCTGTCGGCATCGTCAATGTTCAGCGCAAAGATGGATACGCAATCCAGGCTGCGGCAGGCCGGTACCACGCCGCGGCTGCTGAAGCGCCCGCGGGTCGGTTTGAGCCCCACCAGGTTGTTAAAGCCAGCCGGTACGCGACCGGAACCGGCGGTATCGGTGCCCAGGCTGAAGGGCACCAGCCCGCGGGCCACCGCGACGGAAGAGCCGGAGCTGGAGCCGCCGGAAATATACTCGGGGTTGAAGCTGTTCGGCACCGCACCATAAGGTGAACGGGTGCCGACCAGGCCGGTGGCGAATTGGTCCAGGTTGGTCTTGGCCCCCGAGAAGGCGTGGCCGATCCGGTCCTCGAGCAGGCTGGAGGAGCGCACCACCAGCGG
>JAWOGT010000021.1:0-2816 GCA_046496585.1 Halopseudomonas sp. | reverse complement strand
GTTATCAATCATTGTTGCAAGGATCTGAGATGACCGATCACAAGACACCTGTCTGCATACTGGGTGGTGGCAGTTTTGGCACTACTCTGGCGGCGCTGATGGCCGCCGAAGGTGTCCCTGTCACCTTGTGGCTCAGGGATGAAAAGGTGGCCGAGGAAATTACCCGGCTGCATGAGAACCGGCGCTACATGCCTGGCGTCAAGCTGGATTCCAGGCTCGCGGTCACCACCGACATGCGCGCGGCCGTGGCAGATGCCGGGCTGGTGTTTCTGGCGATTCCGAGCAGTGCCTTTCGCTCGGTACTGCAGGACATTGGCCCGGCCCTGGCGGGCAAGGGGGTTATCAGCACCACCAAGGGCATCGAGCAGCCGGGCTTCCTGATGATGAGTGATATCGCCAAACAGGAAGCACCGCAGGCCCGTATCGCCGTGATCTCCGGACCTAACCTGGCCAAGGAGATGGCGGCCGGCGAGCTGACGGCCACGGTGGTGGCGAGTGATGATCAGGCCTTGTGCGCTGAAGTGCAGGCGGTGCTGGGCAGTAAACGCTTAAGGGTGTACGCCAGCGAGGACCGCTACGGCGTAGAGCTGGGCGGCGCGTTGAAGAACGTGTACGCGATCATTTCCGGTATGGCGGCGGCCATGGGTATGGGTGAAAACACCCGGAGTATGTTGATTACCCGGTCGCTGGCGGAAATGAGCCGTTTTGCTGTGCATATGGGTGCCAACCCGCTGACCTTTCTCGGTCTGGCCGGGGTGGGCGATCTGATCGTCACCTGCATGTCGCCGTTGTCCCGCAACTACCAGGTGGGTTTTGCCCTGGGCCAGGGCAAGACGCTGGACGAAGCGGTGGCGCAACTCGGCCAGGTGGCCGAGGGCGTCAACACATTGAAGGTGTTACGGCAAAAATCCGAGGAAGAGGGCGTATATATGCCCTTGGTGGCGGGCTTGCATGCCATCCTCTTTGAACAGCAACCGTTGCCGGCGGTGATCAGCCGGCTGATGAGCGCGGAGCAGAAGCACGACGTGGAATTTGCCGCTTTCATGTCCCTTACGCCGCAGCAGGAGAAACCGTGATGAGTGCCCTGAAGCAATCCCTTGGGTCGGCTGATTTCTGGCTGCGACTGCTCTATACGCTGCTGTTGGCGCTGGCTTGGCAGGTGACCGAGTTGCTGCTGATCGCCGTGGTCATACTGCAGATCGGCTACCGACTGTTCACCGGCCGGGCCGACGCCAGGCTGGCTGACTTTGGCAGTAGCCTGTCGGCCTATGCTGCGCAGATCGGGCGCTACGTTACCTGCGCCTCAGAGCAGAAGCCCTGGCCCTTCATGGAATGGCCAGTGGGCAGTGCGCAGCCGGCAGCCGGCCTGGAAGAACCTGCAGGCAAGGCATGAGGATCTGGATCCTGCGCCATGGCCAGGCCGAAGGTCTGGCGACCCGCGATGAACTGCGGGCCCTCACCGGCAAGGGCCGTGAAGAAGTACGCCTGATGGCGACCCAGTTGGCCGGCCAACCCATGGACGCCATTCTTGCCAGCCCTTATCTGCGGGCGCAGCAAACGGCTCAGGTGGTGCAGAACCAATTGCAGCTGCGCCGCGGTGTGACCACTGTTGGCTGGCTGACACCTGATGATGATCCTCGCCAGGTACTCGACTTTCTGGCGGAACGCCCGGAGGCCAACGTGCTGCTGGTCAGTCACCAGCCGCTGGTCAGTCAACTGATCAGTCTGTTGGTGGAGGGTAACTTGGCTGGGCATTACCCTATGCCGACCGCGGGTCTGGCCAGTATCGAACTGGACCTGCCGGCTGCCGGCCTCGGTCAACTGCGGCTGTTGACTGCCCCGGCGCAACTGCCTAGCTGAGCAGCGGATCGGCAGACTGGCCGATATGCCCTCCATTGCCTGCTTTTGCTCGCTTGTCGGGGCGCTGGCGAGGTGGGATAGTGTTTATTCGAACGGGTGAGTGCGCGGTTGCCGCTCAGGTCATAAAAACAATAAATCCAACCGAGGTGTCGTCATGGGAGATCAGGTCAGGCTGACTGTTTCATCTGCGCTGGAAGCCTTCTACCAGCGCGAAGCGAAGCATCCGGAGAAAATCTACCTGGTCCAGCCTTTGGCTGATGGCCGGGTGGAAGAGATCACCTGGGGCCAGGTGGGTGATCAAGCCCGCCGCGTTGCGACTTACCTGCAAAGCCTGGACTTTCCCCAGGGCAGTCACATTGCCCTGATCTCGAAAAACTGTGCGCACTGGATTATTGCCGATCTGGCGATCTGGATGGCGGGCCATGTGTCCGTGCCGCTTTACCCCAATCTCACCGCTGATTCAGCCCGGCAGATTCTGGAGCATTCCGAAGCCCGGGCGGTTTTTATCGGCAAGCTGGATGAGTGGGAAAACATGCGCCCCGGCGTGCCGCCGAATCTGCCCATGCTCGGCTTGCCACTGGCACCGGATGACTCGCAGTTGCTCAGTTGGTCCAGCATGCTGCAAGCCAATGAACCGCTTCAGGGTGAACCGCTGCCAGACCCTGAACAACTGGCGACGATTATTTATACCTCGGGTACCACGGGCATGCCCAAGGGCGTCATGCTCAGTTTCGCCAGCATGTATTTTTCCGCGAACAACTGTCTGCGGCTGTTCAATATCAGTGACGAAGATCGGTTGATGTCCTACCTGCCGCTGTGTCATGTCGCCGAGCGCCAGTTTGTCGAGGTGGCGTCGATGTTGGCCGGCGAGACGGTATTTTTCGCTGACACCCTGGACAGCTTCCAGCGGGACATGCAGCGAGCCAGACCCACGGTGTTTTTTGGTGTGCCGCGTA
>JAWOGT010000371.1:0-4667 GCA_046496585.1 Halopseudomonas sp. | reverse complement strand
CAATCCCAGGGCCTGGGCGCCCTGACTGTTGCGGGCGGTACAATAATCGTCCAGGCCAGTGACGCCCATACCGGTATCAGTATGCCGTGCACGCAGGCCAAGCCAGGCGAACAGCAACAGGGCAGCCGCCAGCACGGCCAGTGTCAGGTAAAGCATGTCGCGCTTCCTCCGCCGGTATGATCCGGATCAGGTTCCAGGGTTTACGCCAGCTGATAACAGCGGCGATTCTCAGTCCGGAAAGGACTCCCCTGGCGACGTATGGGTGGGTATGAGGTGAGCGATAGTGCCAAAAAAACCCGACCTTGACTATGGCCGGGTAGTTGGCGGAGTGAATAATCGGGAAAGCGACCCTCAGGCCGCTTCAGGTGCGGCCTTGGTGTTGTGCGCTGTCCTGGACGGCTGCTCGGGCGGATCGAACGCCAGAATGCCGTCCTCCAGGCTTTGCTTCATCAACATGTCCGAGTCCTGCAGATAATCATTCAGCACCTGCCAGGGCAGCGCCTTGCCCTGGCGCGGCAGAACAGCATTGGCCCGTTGCACGTAACCGGATTCCAGCGCACCCATGATGGAGGAGGGCAGTGCACTGTCATCCCCGCCGAGGGGCACGGCCACCTTGTAGTGGTGCTGATCCATGTGCTTGATCAGGCGGCAGAGATACTGCGCGGCGATGTCCGCCTTGAGTGTCCAGGAGGCATTCGTGTAACCGAGTATCCAGCCCATATTCGGCAGGTTCTGCATCATCACGGCTTTGTAGGTCATCTGCTCGTGGATGGCCACAGGCTGGCCATCCAGCGTCAGCTGCATGCCACCCAGTACCTGCAGCTGAAGACCGGTAGCGGTGACAATGATATCCGCCTCAATTTCCTTGCCGGAGCGCAATAACAGACCTTTCTCGGTAAAGGTCTCGATATGATCGGTTTCCACCGAGGCTTTACCGGCATTGATGGCATGGAACAAATCCGCGTCCGGCACCGCGCACAGGCGTTGATCCCAGGGCATGTAATCCGGGGTAAAGTGGCGCATGTCATCCGGGTTGTTCAGCTGTTTGCGCACGCTGTTCAGCAGAAATTGACGGGTTTTCTCAGGCCAGCGTTTTGCCGAGCGGTACATCCAGCGCTGGATGCGGATATTGCGCCGCCGGGTGATGTGATACACCCAGCTGTCCGGCATGACCTTTTTCAGCAGACCGGCAAGCCGGTCGCGTGATGGCACGCAAAAGATGTAGGACGGCGAGCGTTGCACCATGGTGACGTGCGCCGCCGTATCCGCCATGGCCGGCAGCAGCGTAATGGACGTCGCGCCGCTGCCGATAATCACCACCTTCTTGTTGCGGTAATCGAGGTCTTCCGGCCAGGCCTGCGGATGGATGCACTGACCCTGGAAGCGCTTGACGCCCGGGAAGTCCGGCAGATAGCCCTGATGGTAATTGTAGTAGCCCGTGCAGCTGATCAAGAAGTTGCAGGTGAACTGGCGGATTGCCCCGGAGTCGAGCTGGGTGGCGGTCAAGGTCCAGCGTTTATCGGCACTCGACCAGTTGGCCTGGGTAATATCCAGACCAAAGCGGATCTTGTCACTGATGTGGTATTCAGCGGCGGTATCGCAGATATAGCGTCGAATGGACTCGCCGTCGGCCAGTACCTGCAAATCGTTCCAGGGTCGGAACTGGTAGCCGAAGCTGAACATGTCAGAATCCGAGCGTACGCCCGGATAGCGGAACAAATCCCAGGTCCCGCCGATGGCGTCACGCCGCTCGAGGATCGCCACGCTATGCTCAGGGCACATTTTTGACAAATGACAGGCCATACCAATGCCGGACAAGCCCGCACCGATAATCACGACATCCAGGTGTTCTGCAGACATTTTATTATTCTCATCAGGTCAGCTTGAAGACTCAGCATAGACTGCCTGCTCCGAACGCGGAAGGGACTGCCATATCGCGCCAATTAACAATCATTTTCTGTCAGACAGGCTTCGCCTTGGGTGCGCTTCGGTATCCATAAACAATCAGACAGAGGGGCTATATCTAAAAGACGGTCAGGAATGCTACTACGCTATTTAACATAATATAGATTATACGAAGTTTAGTAGCTAGAGAGACTCACTGGCGGATGGTCGATCATATGCCCCGCAAGTGAGTTGTTCTATTGTGTACTACGACAGCATCACTTGGTTTTGCTCTGGCCTGTTAGTGACCTGCGCTGTGCAGTCGCTGAGGCTCGCTTTCGCCCCTTGGTCTTCATTGGTGGCACCGCCAGAAACTGCGCCAATTGCTGGGCTAAAGTGTCAGCACGCGCTTGCTCTGCGGCGGCCTGTTGTTGGGCTTCATTTCGGACTGAGTGTGCAGCTTCCAGGCGCGTCTGCAGGTCGGCTAGCTGACGACTAGCTGTCTTTAGTTGCACGGCACGACTCTTGGACTCTTCACGGGCGCGATCGATCTCACCATGGGCTCGATCCTCGACACCTCGGATGTAAGTTTCATAACCAATACGATCCTTTTCGGCCTTGACCGCCTGATCCTGTAATTGCTGCTCCAGTACCTGGGTGCGCTGCTGAGCCTCATCCCGCACGTAAACCAGCGCGTCCCGCTGCTGGCGCAGATCTTCAATCTGGTTAAGGCGCTGGGCTAGCAGCAATTCCAAATCCGCTAGCCGGGTCTTTGCAGCCTCTAATCCGACCAACGCCTCTGCTACTTGCTGTCGAGACTGGATAGCATCCTGGCGGGCTCGGGCCTCAACCGCAACGAGCTGCTCCCGCTCGGAGTTCAGAGTTTGCCACTGCGCAGCTAGTGCCCGCTCAGCATCGTCACGGGCCAAATCAATCGCCTGTTCCCAGATGGTCAGAAAAGCCTGGGATATTTCTGCCGGTAGCTCAGGCAATCGAGCATGCCCGGTCAAGCGCTCCGCCAGTCGCGCCCACCATTGATCAAGCAGGCCGCCGATCCGCGCTGGGGAGCCGCGTCCGAGTTCCAAGCGCACGCGCTCTACCGTCGGTCGTTCGCCACGTGCCAATACCGCATCAGCGGCGGCGAACACATCTGTTTCCGGTACGCCAGTTGCCATAACGATGCTCTCTCTCTAAATTAGGTATGATAATCAAATGTTATCCGATCTTATTTCCTTGATATAGGGATTATAATACGTTGAACGTATTAAATATTACAGATCAATTGGCGTTAGTGGCTGAACCACAGCTAGACCCGCATTCGTTGGCTCAGAGTGCTCAGGAAGCGTTGGCCGCCCTTGTCGCCGCCGGCACAGCGCCCAATACGGCACGCAGTTACCGCGGCGCCCTCACCTACTGGTCAGCCTGGTTTCAAGCGCGCTACGGTCAAGTGCTGGGTAATGTCCCTGTGCCTACGGCGGTGGCGGTCCAGTTTGTTCTGGATCATCTGGCCCGGCCCTCAGCTGAAGGCGGTTGGGTACAGATGCTTCCGCCGTCGATCGACGCTGCCCTGGTGGCGGCAAAAATCAAAGCCAAACCAGGACCGCTGAGCTACAACACCATCTGTCATCGTTTAGCGGTGCTCGCCAAATGGCATCGTATCCATGACTGGGACAACCCGTGCGACGCGCCAGCGCTCAAAGCGGTAGTCCGCGAAGCACGTAAGGCGCAATCGCGCCACGGTGTGATGGTGCGGCAAAAGACCGCCCTGTTGCTCGAGCCGTTGCAAGCGCTACTGGCCACCTGTACCGACGGCAATCGCGGCCACCGCGACCGCGCCCTCCTCCTACTGGCTTGGAGCGGTGGCGGCCGACGGCGTTCAGAAGTGGTCGGGCTACAGGTCACCGACGTGCGTCGGCTCGATGCCGATACCTGGCTGTATGCGCTAGGGGCTACCAAGACAGATCTCGGTGGTACGCGACGGGAAAAGCCGCTACGCGGAGCGGCGGCACACGCGCTGTCAGCCTGGCTAGACTTGGCCCCTACAACCGAAGGGCCGCTGTTTCGTCGTGTATATAAGGGTGGCAAAGTCGGCAGCGCGGGCTTGTCTGCTGACCAGGTAGCACGCATCGTCCAACGCCGAGCACAACTCGCCGGGCTTGACGGCGACTGGGCAGCGCATAGCTTACGCTCAGGCTTTGTCACCGAAGCGGGTCGTCAGGGCGTGCCCCTAGGGGATGTAATGGCGATGACGGAGCATCGCAGCGTCAGCACTGTCATGGGTTATTTCCAGGCCGGCTCGCTGCTTGATAGCCGGGCTTCCACGCTGCTGGAAAAAGCCTTGCCCGTGAATGCGGATACATCTATCCCTGAAAACGACTGCTAAAGGCCACGAGTTTAAGTGTCAAACGACTGTACGGCTTCAATGGCCTGATGAA
Source organism: Halopseudomonas sp. (assembly GCA_046496585.1). Classification (GTDB taxonomy): domain Bacteria; phylum Pseudomonadota; class Gammaproteobacteria; order Pseudomonadales; family Pseudomonadaceae; genus Halopseudomonas. The sequence goes on along the minus strand of JAWOGT010000371.1, from coordinate 348 downwards.
GCACCCCTTTCATCAAGGCGTGGAATTGGTCAGTGGCGTATTACCATTGCTGCTTCTGGGCATCCGCGCTGATGTCGCCCTGACATTACCGTTTCTGGTCTCTCTGGCATTACTGGGCCAATGTAGCAATGCGGACATCCGCACCGGTGGCTTCAAGTATCTGTTTGCCAACGCCGAGATCCACCGCTTCCATCACAGCAACGGTGCCATAGGTTGAACTCGTTTTCTGCTAGCACTGACACTTGGGACGTGATGTTATGCGCCATGTCGTTCTTGGCGCGAGTCGGTTCGATCACGTTTCGTGGTTAAGCGTCATTCAATTAAACGGCGGACGACCAAGGTAGAAGA
>JAWOGT010000339.1:0-14527 GCA_046496585.1 Halopseudomonas sp. | reverse complement strand
GCGTAATGCGATTTGATCTTCGCGGTCAGTTCCGGGGTGTGGAGCCAGTTCCACGCGATTGCGACCGCGTGCCTTGGGCTTGTACAGCGCGGCATCGGCGGCGCCGAGCAGCATGTCGAACACATAGCCTTGCTGGTCGGAACAGGCAGCCCCGAGGCTGACGCTCAGAGGTGCCGGCCTGTGATCGGCCTGCCAAGGCTGCCGACATGCCAGGCAGCTAGGGATAGCAACAGTGTCATGCTCAGGGTTACCGAACACAGGGCAACAGCCAGAGTGGCAATATCGAGCTCGTTGAGCATGGGCGGGTTTCGTCCTTGGCCGGCGAAGGTGCTGCCGGTTCCCTTGCTAGCGTCACAACGGGGTTGATGGCCAGCATACGTGCGAAGAATCGCCGTCAACAGCACGGCCGGCCGGTGATGTTGCAAATTGTGGAACGGTTAGCAGAAACGCTGGCGTAAGCAATATTAAGTTGTACAGTATCAATGCCGCGTATAATTATGGCGGTAATTCTTTCGGTTGATCGAGGTGTTCTTGTACAGGAATGTGACAACCCAGGTCTGGTTCAAGCGTATATTGATCGGTGCCGTAGTGCTGATTTGGGTCATGGGGCTGGTGTGGGCTTTCTGGTGGTATGAAGGCCAGTACCTGAAAGCTTTCGAGCGCCCGGCGTTTTTCAGTGCTGAGGCGGTCACGCCGCCCTTTGAGCCAGGGCGGGTTCAAGTGCTGCATGTCTGGCAGGCTGGCTGCCCATGCAACGGCGGGCACCAGGCCTATGTGGATGACATGACCCAGCGCTTTGGCGCTCAGGGCGTGCAATTCGCGCGCTCGGGGCAGCGCTCGGCGGACGCGCTGCCCGAGCAGTTAAAGACGCTTGAGTTCTGGCCGATACCCGAGACATGGCGCAGTTGGCCTGGTGCGCCTGCGGTAGCCATTTGGGATACACAGGGAGCACTGGCCTATGTTGGGCCCTACAGTGATGGGGCGCATTGCAGTCAGGACAGCAGCTTTATCGAGCCGGTTATCACGGCCTTGTTGGCTGGCCGTCAGGTACGCATTCTCAATCAGGATACTGTTTCATGTCTTTGCGACATTCAGTGAGGCTCCTTAGATGAAGGCGGGTGCTATCAGTTCGTTAAGCATTGAAGCGCAGTAGCGTAAAGCCTATCGGGGGCTACTCGCCGCGTTGAGGGTCGGCGCAGGCCCGCTGTTGTGCATGTATGGCGGGCAAGAGCTGATCAGTGGTCAGCGGATTCGAGTGTTGCAGCCCTGGCTAGAGTGTCGCTAGCAGGCGATCCAGCGAATTGGCAAAGGCCTGCTTGTCCTTGTCATTGTAAGGCGCTGGGCCGCTGCGGCCGGCCAGACCAGCGCCGCGCAACTCGTCCATCAGGTTGCGCACCGCCAGGCGTTCGCCGACATTGGCTTTGTTATAGACTTCGCCACGCGGATTGATTGCCGTCACCTTGCGCTCCACCAGGCCGGCGGCCAGGGGGATGTCGGCGGTGACGACCAGATCACCGGGCAGGGCATGGTCAATGATGTACTGGTCGGCGACGTCAGCGCCGCTGGCTACCGTGACCTGGCGCACGCCCGGGCCGGGTGGCAGCGCCTGCGGGCTGTTGGCGACCAGCACCAGTTCTATTTGCCGGCGCCGGGCGGCGCGCACGACAATATCGCGAACCGGGCGGGGGCAGGCATCAGCATCGATCCATAGGGTCATGGCAAAGAGTTCCATTTGGCAAAGGGCTATTTTCTCCCAAAGCGCAGGAGGTTGCAGCATGGATTTGGGTTTCAAACAGGATCAGCCAGCCTGCATCCTTATCGCCGGCGCCAGCCGCGGCATCGGCTGGGCACTGCTGCAGCAACTGCTGCAGCGCGATGATGTAGGACTGGTGTTTGCCGTGGCGCGCCACGCGCCTGAGGGTGGCTGGCCGAACGATGCGCGGCTGATCCCGATGCGGGTCGATCTGACCGACGAGCCGTCACTGGATGCACTGGCGGCTGCGATCGCAGAGCGTTGTGAGCGCCTCGACATGCTGATCAATACCGTGGGCTTCCTGCATGAGGAACAGGGTCAGCAGCCGGAAAAATCGGTGCGCCAGGTCTCCCTTGCCGCATTGCAGCGCAGTTTTACCATCAACGCCGGCATCCCCATATTACTGGCCAGGGCATGCTTGCCGTTGCTGCGCGGCAAGCATCGCTGTGTCTTCGCGTCACTCTCGGCGCGTGTCGGTTCGATCGGCGATAATCGGCTGGGCGGCTGGTACGCCTACCGGGCCAGCAAGGCGGCGCAGAATATGCTGATGCGGACCTTTGCCGTGGAGTGGCAGCGGCTGAACCGGGAGGGTATTTGTCTGCTGCTGCACCCTGGCACAACCGATACCGAACTATCGCGGCCCTTCCAGGCTAACGTGCCGGAGGGCAAGCTGTTTACCGCCGATTTTGTCGCCCAGCGGCTGCTGGCAGTGATGGCTGCGCGAAGCCCGGAGGACACCGGCCAGTTTTACGCCTGGGATGGTCAAAGCATCCCCTGGTAAGCACCGCGGCCTCAGGCGTTGTCGGCTTCACTTAAGGCTTCGAGCTGTTCATGGCCTTCGAGCCAGCGCTCTTCCAACTGGTTGATCAGCTGCTTGCTGGTGGCTTGGCGGGTCAACAGGGTCTTGAGCTGGTCCTTGTTGTCCTGACTGTAAATGTCGGCATCGGCTAGCGCCGTCTCGATCTCAACCAGCTGAGCCTGGGCCTTGGCCAGCTCCTGTTCCAGCTTGTCGATGGCTTTCTTCAGCGGCGCCAGCAGCTGGCGTTGTTCTGCCGCCAGGCGGCGCTGGGTTTTGGCATCGACCCGCTCGGGCTCGGCGCTGCGATCACCGGCATTGGCTGCCTTGACCTCGTCCTGCTGTTGCTGGCGGAAACGCGCCAGCCAGCGCGTGTAGGTGTCCAGATCCTCTTCGTAGGTCTTCAGGCGCCCATCGGCCACCAGCCAAAGCTCGTCGGTGGTGTCGCGGATCAGCGCGCGGTCGTGGGAGACCAGCAGCATCGCGCCTTCAAACTGTTGCAGCGCCAGGGTCAGCGCGTGACGCATTTCCATATCCAGATGGTTGGTCGGCTCATCCAGCAGCAGCAGGTTGGGTTTCTGCCAGGCAATCAAGGCTAACGCCAGACGGGCTTTCTCGCCGCCCGAAAAATTCAGCACTGGCTCTTCGGCGCGGGCGCCATGAAAGTCAAAGCCGCCGAGAAAATTGCGTAGCGCCTGTTCGCGTTCCTGCGGGGCGATACGCGCCAGGTGCAACAGCGGGCTGGCCTTGGGGTCGAGACTGTCGAGCTGGTGCTGGGCGAAATAGCCGATGGCCAGATGCTCGCCGGTTTTCAGCTCGCCGCCCTGCAATGCCAGGCTGCCGGCCAGGGTCTTGATCAAGGTTGATTTGCCTGCGCCGTTCGGTCCCAGCACGCCAATGCGAGCGCCGGGGACCAGTTGCAGTTTGACCTGCTCGAGGATCGCCTGGTCGCCGTAGCCGAGCTGGCCCTGGTGCAGGTCGATCAGCGGACTGGATTGGCTGTCAGCCTCGCGGAAGCTGAACGAGAACGGCGAGTCGATATGCGCCGGGCCGATGGTCTCCATGCGCTCCAGGGCTTTCAGGCGGCTTTGCGCCTGCTTGGCCTTGCTCGCCTGGGCGCGAAAGCGGGCGATGTACTTGTGCATGTGTTCGCGTTGCGCCTGCTGCTTTTCAAACGCGGCCTGTTGCTGGCCCAGGCGCTCGGCGCGGGTCCGCTCGAATTGCGTGTAGCCGCCGCGATACAGCGTCAGCTTGCGGGCTTCCACGTGGACGATATGCTCGACCACCGCGTCGAGAAAGTCGCGGTCATGGGAGATCAGCAGCAAGGTGCCCTGGTAGGCTTTGAGCCACTCTTCCAGCCACAAAATGGCATCCAGATCCAGGTGATTGGTCGGTTCGTCCAGCAGCAGCAGATCGGACGGACACATCAGTGCCTGGGCCAGGTTCAGCCGCATGCGCCAGCCACCGGAAAAATCGCCTACCTTGGCATCGCATTGTTCGCTGCTAAAGCCCAGCCCCGCGAGCAAGGTGCGCGCACGACTGTCGGCGCTGAAGCCGTCATGCGCCTCGAGCTCGGCGTACAGGGTGCCCAGTTCCGCCGCCAGGTGCTGGGTCTCGGCTTCGGCCAGGCGCTGCTGTATGTCACGCAGGCGCGCATCGCCATCGAGTACGTAGTCCACGGCAAGCCGATCGAGGTTCTCAATTTCCTGCTGCATATGCGCAATACGCCAGTCCGGCGGCAGGCTGCAGTCGCCCGCGTCGGGGCTCAGTTCGCCGCGCAGCAGGGCAAACAGGCTGGATTTGCCGGCACCGTTAGTGCCCAGCAGGCCAGCCTTCTGGCCGGGGTGCAGGGTAAGCTCGGCGTTTTCCAGTAGCCGCAGGGGGCCGCGCTGGAGTGTCAGGGATTCAATCTTGATCATGGGGCAGAGTATATCAGTGCGCAGAGCCGCTGTGCTTGGCGATCGGCTCGGGTTAAGCTGCAGCCCATGAGCACAACCTGTTGGACACTCACCGATTATGCCCACCGGCTCTACCCGCAGACGGGTGTCGAGCCGATGTTGCTGCGCTTGCAGAATGAGTACGGGCTGGACGTATTACTGCTGTTGGTCGCCTGTTGGTTGGCTGCTCGTGGTCAGCCGGTAGAAGGTACCGACTGGGCGGGAATTTGCGCCGAGCAACGGGTGGCGCATCAGCGGGTGATAGTGCCGCTGCGCGCGGCACGCAGGGCGGTCGGTGAGCACGACCGCGATACCCAGCTGTATGCACAGATCAAAGCCTGCGAGCAGGCTGCGGAGTGGCAGCAACTGGAGCGTCTGGGGCTGTTTTGCGAAGGCCTGGGGGTGGTGTCCAGCGAGCCGGTCAGCGCCGACGCGCAACTGCGTGCCAGTTGTCAGGCCCAGGGTGTCGAGGCCAGCGCCTCGGCCTGCAGGTTGTTGGCGGAACTGGCCGGGCTGGTGGCCCGGCAGAACATCACGCTGGATCGCTAGTGCGCGCGGCTGTCGCTGGCTTGCGCTTGGCGGCATTGCTTGGCGGCTTGCGGCTTCTGGAGCGGGCCGGTGCGGCTGGCTTGCCACGCTTCTCGATGGCCTGGGTGGCCTGGCTTTCGATTCTTTCCAGGCCTTTGCCAATGCGCAGGGTCTGCTGAATATCGCTCTGCAATTGGCGCGTGTAGGCTTCTGCAGCGCTACGTGAGGCCTGCATCTCGTCCATTGCCTGGTGCAGCGCGCTGAGCTTGGTCTGGCTTTTCTCCAGGGACTTGGCGTCGTTGCCATTGGCCTGCCGTGCTGCCAGTTTTTCTCCGGCGTCGGCCAGTTTTTCCTGCAGCTTGCCATGTTGCCGGTTGAGCTTTTCCAGCGCCTTGCGAGCGTCTTGTTCGGCTTGCTGGCAGGCTTCGCCCAAGTGCTCGTTAAGCGTGCGGGTCAGGGTCTGCAATAGATGCAGTGGGGTCTGGACCGTGGCTTCCTGCTTGCTGGTTTTGGTGTCTTTCAAAGGGTGGCTCCGTTGTATTACAGGGCGCTGAGCATGTCTTGATGCGCGGTGTGCAGCACTTCAATCAGGCAGTCTTCCAGTTCGAAGCGTTCATGCAGCAGGCCACCAAGATGACGCAAGCGCTCCTGCATCAGTGTCTCGTCGACGCCGGTGGCAGACTCGCTGTACTGATCATTGAACTGGATGGCGGTTTGCGTAATGGTTTCAATACGCGGGTAAAGCTGCTTAGCCAATTGAATGCCGCCCAGATCGTTGAATTCTTCCGCTTCGCGTATGAGTTGTTCGTAGACTTCGAAATGGCCGGCAGAAGTGTAATCGACGAGTACATCGCAGAAGGATTCAAGGCCCGTGTCGGGGCTTTGTGCCGGAGCGATGCGGTCGCGCAATGCAGTGTATTCGGAAACCAGTTGCTTGCGTTCTGCGAGCCAGCGATCAATCAGTTTATGTACGCCGCCCCAGCGTTCCTGGGCTGTTGTGCAGCTGTCCAGCATGGTCCACCTCTGCATTCTATTTGCCATTAAGGCAGGGGACGGCCAAGCCGATTCCCTCGTGGAGCACCAGCATAGGCCAGGCAAGGGCAATGCATCAAGGCTTATAGAAGTTAAGCGTAACCTGGCCCAGTTCCACACCCCATTTGGACATGCTGGCGCGGTTGAGCATGACGCGCTCGTCGATCAGATACATCCAGTCGTCGAAGTCCACCAGCCAGGTGCTGCCATCCACCTTCAGCTGCAATCGGTATTTCCAGTGGAAGGCATTGCCGGATACGACGCCGACGGCCTCACCTTCGACATCATCAGCGGTGCCGCGCCAGGTGCCGTCGGGCTGCTGAACCAGGGTCCAGACGCGGCGTTCGCGGGTACCGTCGGAGTAGGTGAAGTGTTCGTCCAGCACACCGGTATCGCCGTCCCAGGTCCCGGTCATCTGCACATGGAAGCGGCGCAGCACTTCACCGTTGCGCTTCTGGAACATGCCCCAGGCCTCAAGGTCACCGTTGAAGTAGTCCTGGAGCCTGAGTTCGGGCTTCTCGCTGGCGTAATGATCGACCTCGGGCCCGGCACAGGCGGCCAGTGTCAGGATGCAGGTCATAAGCAACAGTTTCAGCGCATGGGGCATGGTCGGTCTCCGGTTCAATCAGTGTTGCGCAGCAGTTGTACCAGGCCGAACAGACTAAGGCCGATAAACGCCAGCAGCGTACCTTCGGCGATGCTCAGGCCCATGAAGGTCCAGTCAACCTTGGCGCAGTCAGCCGTGCCGCTGAACAGCAGGCCGAGGATGTCCTGCAGGGGCAGCACATCGAGCATGTAATCCAGGCTGGGCAGGCAGGAGGGCAACTGGTCTGCCGGTTGATGCTGCAGCCAGACCTGCCGACCGGCGACCGCGCCACCCAGCATCGCCAAGAGTGCGAGTAGCAAAGCGTAGACCCTGGCCGCGGGTCGGCGGTTGTGTCCCGGGCCGGGCATCGGGTTATGCACAACGGCGGCCAACGCGACTAGCCCTACCAGTATGACCAGCACGCGCTGGATGATGCACAGCGGGCAGGGCACCAGGCCGAGCACGTGCTCCATGTAGAGCGCGATGACAATCAGTGTGGTGCAGAAAATAAACGCGAGCAAATAGAAAGGTCGGGAAGCGGGCAGGGCCATGATATGTCCGTCTGTTCAAGGGCAAGCGGTTTACATTAGAACATGGTGTAGTGACTGACAAGCGGGCAGCCGCAGGGGGTGGTAACCGACAGCGGATGCCCGGCCGGAGGATGGCCGGGCATGGTGGCTTCAGGCGTTGTCGGTGTCGCTGGCTTCTTCGCTGCGACGCTGCTCTGCCTGAGCGTACAGGGCGTCGAAGTTGACCGGGGACAGCATCAGCGGCGGGAAGCTGCCGCGCAGCACCAGGTTATCGATCGCTTCGCGGGCGTAGGGGAACAGGATGTTGGGGCAGAAAGCGCCGAGCGTGTGGCGCATGCCGGCTTCATCCAGACCGTTGATGGCAAAAATGCCGGCCTGCTGCACTTCGGCAATGAAGCTGACATCGTCTTCACCGTTGGTCACGGTAGCCGAGAGACTCAGTACCACTTCATGGATACCTTCCTGCAACTGACTGTGACGGGTGTTCAGATCCAGGTTCACCTGCGGGTTCCACTTGGCCTGGAAAATAGCTGGCGACTTGGGCGACTCGAAAGACAGATCCTTGACGTAGATACGCTGCAAGCTGAACTGAACCTGCGGCTGATTACCTTGGGCGCCGTTAGCGGCTGGGCTGTTCTGGTTTTCTTCGGCCATGGTGGAGTCCTTTGATGTGGTGGTCTTTTTAGGGTTGAGGTGGCAAACGCCTACTTGGCCAGCATCTTGCTGAGCTTGCCGGAGCGTTCCAGTGTCATCAGTTCATCACAGCCGCCCACGTGGGTGCCGTCGATCCATATTTGCGGTACAGAGGTAAGGCCTCCGGCCAGGCGCGTCATTTCGGCGCGCACTTTGGGCTGGCCGTCTACCGAAATTTCCTTGTAGTCGACACCCTTGGAGGCCAGCAATTGCTTGGCACGAATGCAGAAGGGGCAATAGTTGCTGCTGTAGATAACGACGTCGGACATATTATTTCACCAGTGGCAGGTTGTCGGCACGCCAGCCGGCAATGCCGCCTGACAGACGGTTGACATTGTTGTGCCCGGCGGCCTTGAGCAGTTTCGAGCAAGGGCCGGAATGTTGGCCGTTGGCACAGACCAGCAGCACGGCCTTGTCCTTGTGCCGATCCAGTTCGGTGATGCGCTTGGTCATGCTCTCGGAGGGGATATTCAACGAATCAACAATATGCCCTGCGGCATAGTCCTTTTTTGACCGGATATCCACAACCACGGCATTTTCGCGGTTAATCAGCGCGGTAGCCTGCTGAGTACTCACCGTCTTGCCGCCCTTGCGGCCTTCGGTGATAACCAGCAACGTCATGACGACCAGAAAGGCCAGTGCCAGCAGATAGTGATTGCCGAGAAACTCGGCCATTTGGGCAAAAAAGTCTAAAACGCGTTGCATGGGGATGTTCCCGGATCGATAAAGTGCGCCAGTATACACAGCCCGGCGCAGTGGCAGAACCTTCCGGGCGCAATGTGAGTCGAAGATACACGCATGACAGGCACCAGCCGGCCAAGTAAACTGTGCCGACGAGCTTGCCAGGTGCTTCAAGGCCTCAGCGCCGCCAGCAGCCAACCCTTCAATTGGTGAGTCAAACCATGATAACAGCAATGCCTAAACCCCTGGTCCTGATGATTCTGGATGGCTTTGGCTACAGCGAGTCGCCCGAGTCCAATGCCATCATGGCGGCCAATACCCCCGTGTGGGATCGGCTCTGGGCCAGTTCGCCGCGCACGCTGGTGTCGGGTTCTGGCATGGACGTGGGGTTGCCGGACGGGCAGATGGGTAACTCCGAAGTCGGTCACATGAACCTGGGCGCAGGGCGGGTGGTGTATCAGGACTTGACCCGGGTGACCAAGGCGATTGCCGATGGCGATTTCTTCAGCAATCCGACCCTCTGTCAGGCCGTGGACAAAGCTGTTGCCGCGGGCCGCGCGGTGCATATCATGGGACTGTTGTCGCCCGGTGGGGTGCATAGCCACGAACAGCACCTGGTGGCCATGGTCGATCTGGCCGTGCGCCGCGGGGCGACAAAGGTCCTGGTGCATGCGTTTCTCGACGGCCGGGATACCCCGCCGAAAAGCGCCCGGCCTTCCCTGGAAGTACTGGAAAAGGCCTATGCGCGCTTGGGCGTGGGCCGGACGGCGAGCCTGATTGGCCGCTATTTCGCCATGGATCGCGACAATCGCTGGGATCGTGTGCAGCAGGCTTATCGGCTGATCGTGGACAGTCAGGCTGAATTCGCCGCCGAGCGTGCCGATGAGGCGCTGCTGGCCGCGTATGAACGTGGTGAAAGCGATGAGTTCGTCAAGGCGACCCGGGTGGGTGCAGCAGAGCCCGTGGCGGATGGCGATGCGCTGATTTTCATGAATTTCCGCGCCGACCGGGCCCGCGAGCTGACCCGGGCGTTTGTCGAGCCTGGCTTCAGCGGTTTTCCCCGCGAGCGTCAGGTGCAGCTCGCCGGCTTCGTGATGTTGACCCAATATGCGGCCGATATTCCCGCGCCCTGCGCCTACCCGCCCGCCGCGCTGGATAACGTGCTGGGTGAGTATCTGGCCAAGCAGGGCAAGACCCAGTTGCGCATTGCCGAAACCGAGAAATATGCCCACGTGACGTTCTTTTTCTCCGGCGGCCGGGAAGAGCCCTTTACCGGCGAGGAGCGCATCCTCATACCCTCGCCGCAGGTCGCCACCTACGATTTGCAGCCGGAAATGAGTGCACCGGAAGTCACTGACCGGCTGGTTGATGCGATAGAACAGCAGCGTTATGACGTGATTATCGTTAATTACGCCAACGGTGACATGGTCGGTCATACCGGTGACTTTGCTGCTGCGGTCAAGGCGGTCGAGTGTCTGGACGAGTGTATCCGCCGGGTCACCGAAGCTCTGGCCCTGGTGGGGGGTGAAGTCTTGATTACCGCCGACCACGGTAATGTCGAGCAGATGTCCGATGACCAGACCGGTCAGGCGCACACCGCGCACACCTGCGAACCGGTGCCTTTCTTGTACTTCGGGCCGCGCCGGATAAGTATGCGTGCAGGCGGTATTCTATCCGATGTGGCACCGACCATGTTGACCCTGCTGGGGCTGGAAAAGCCGGCAGAAATGACCGGCAGCTCCCTTGTGACTATCAGCTCCTGACATCCACACCTCAGCCGGATACCGAGCATGCAGCGACAGCCTGTGAATCAACGGTTTTTCACCCGCCATGCGCTGACGCTCCTGCTGGTACTGTCGGCCGGGGCGCTGGGCGCAGGCCCTCTGGCAGCGCAGGAAGGCGACTCGCGCAAGGCGCGTGCCGAGCTGAAGCAGACTCAAGCAGATATCGCCCGGATGAAGCTATTGCTCGACGGTTTCAAACAGGAAATGTCCGGGCTGGAAAGCGATCTGAAAAAGAGTGAAAGCGAGATTGGTCGCTTGCGCCGCGAAAGTCAGGAAATAGAACAGCAGATACAGGAGGGCGAGACCCGCCTGCTGGATGTGCGCAACCAGGCGGCGGCGTTGCAGCTAGCGCTGCAGGAGCAGGAGCAACAGATCGTCCGGCAAATCAGGACTGCCTATATGAGTGGCCAGCAGGATTACCTGAAACTGGTGCTCAATCAGGATGACCCGGCGCGCGTAGCACGCATGATGCGCTATTACGAATATGTCAGCCGCGCCCGGGTAACCGAGATGAGCCGCTATACCGATACCCTGGAGCAGGTACGCCTGGCCAGCGCCAGTATCGCCGAGCAGCAAGCGGCGCTGCACCGTGACCGCGAACAACTGGCGGCCAATCAGCAGGGCCTGCAGGCTGAGCAAGCGTCAAGAACCAAGCTGCTGGCCGGATTGCAGGGCCGTAGCCAGAGCCAGAGCGACAAGCTGAAGAGCGCCGAAACCGCACGCGCTGGTCTGCAAAAGCTGATCAAGTCCATCGATGAGGCAATTGTCAGCATCCCGACGCCTGCCGGCAGCCTGCCGTTTGCCCAGGCCAAGGGCAAGCTGCCACTGCCGGTCCAGGGCCGTATTGAGGCGCGCTTTGGCAGCCAGCGGGGCGATGACGCGCGGCTGAAATGGGATGGCGTGCTGATTGCTTCCCAACAGGGTAGCAATGTGCACGCGGTGCATGGTGGCCGGGTGGTGTTTGCTGACTGGCTACGCGGCTCGGGTTTGCTGCTGATTCTCGATCACGGCGCGGGTTACCTCAGTCTGTACGGGCATAACCAAAGCCTGCTCAAGGACGTTGGCAGTTGGGTGCAGCCCGGTGAAGTCATTTCCACCGTCGGCACCAGCGGCGGTTTGAGTAGCTCGTCGCTGTATTTTTCCATCCGCCATCAGGGCCGCGCCCTCGATCCGGCGGCCTGGTGTATGCTGTCCGGGTGAACACGCGGTCATTAGCATCGATTTCCCGCCTGCCCCGTGCCAATTTTAGCCCCTTTGGGAGATTTCAATGACTGCTGTGCGTATCCTTTTTGCTAGCTGTCTATGTGTGCTGCTTGGCGTGGTGCCGGCCTATGCGCAGGAGCCAGCCGAAACGGCTGCTCCCTTGCCGCTGGACGAGCTGCGAACCTTTGCCGAAGTGCTTGAGCGCATCCGCACCGCCTATGTCGAACCGGTAGACGACGCCACGCTGCTGGAAAGTGCCGTGCGCGGCATGCTCGAAGGGCTTGATCCGCATTCCGCTTACCTGGAGCCTGAGGCTTTTCGTGGCCTGCAGGACAGCACCAGCGGTCAGTTTGGCGGCCTGGGTATCGAGGTTGGGCAAGAGGACGGCCTCATCAAGGTCATCTCGCCGATAGACGATACACCGGCTGCCCGTGCCGGCATCGAAGCGGGAGACCTGATCGTCAAGATCGATGATCAGCCGGTCAAGGGCATGAGTATCATGGATGCGGTTGAGAAAATGCGTGGTGAGGTTGGTTCCAGCGTTAGTCTGACGCTGGTGCGTGGCACCGGCAGCCCGTTCACAGTAGAGCTGCGCCGTGCGGTGATCAAGGTCGCCAGCGTGCGTTCGGAGTTGCTGGAGACCGGCTATGGCTATATCCGCGTGACTCAGTTCCAGAACAACAGCGGTGACGAAGTGCGCCGGGCACTGGCCAGTCTGGCTCCAGGCGATGAGCTGAAAGGCCTGGTGCTGGATTTGCGCAACAACCCGGGCGGGGTGTTGCAGTCGGCGGTCGAGGTAACCGACGCCTTTCTGGATAAAGGTCTGATCGTGTATACCAAGGGCCGGCTAGCCAATTCGGAAATGCGTTTCAGCGCTAGCAGCAACAACCCGGGCAAGGACATTCCGCTGGTGGTGTTGATCAATGGTGGCTCCGCTTCCGCCTCGGAAATTGTCGCCGGCGCTTTGCAGGATCATGAGCGCGCGGTGATCATGGGTACCAACAGCTTCGGCAAGGGCTCGGTGCAAACGGTGTTGCCGCTGAACAATGACCGCGCATTGAAACTGACCACCGCGCTGTATTACACGCCCAATGGCCGTTCAATTCAGGCGCAGGGCATAGTGCCGGACATCCGCGTCGAGCGCGGGCGCTTGACTACCGATGCCGAGGAACGAGGCCTGCGTGAGGCCGACCTGGCGGGTCATCTGAATAATGGCAACGCGGCTGAAGCGCCAACGGGTGAGGCGGCTAAGGCCGCGGCGCGGCCCCAGGATTCCGATTACCAACTCAATCAGGCGCTGATTCTGCTCAAAGGCTTGAACATTACCCGCGCGAAAAAATGAACTATGCGCTGGTCTGGTTGCTGGCATTACTGCTGGCGGCCTGCGGTGACAGTGACACCTCACCCGGCAAGCCGGCCGCGCAGCAAGACAGCGCGGCCGAATTGTCAGCATCGGCGGAAAAAATTGCTGCTCAGTTAGCGGCAGACCGGCGGCGCAATGAATGGCTGCAGGTCGAGCATGCGGGCTGGCCGCCGGCGGCTGTGCCCCCAACGCAACCCGCCGACATAACCTTGAGCGAGCCGGTTATCAGTCCGATGTCGGCGGCTGATCGCCCGCAGCTGGCGATCGTGATTGACGATGTGGGCCATCATTATGCCCGGGGTCGGCGGATCATCGATCTTCCGGTGCCGGTGGCGCTGGCCATCTTGCCGCAGACGCACTCTGCGGTCAGGCTGGCCACAGAGGCACATGCCCAGGGTCAGGCCGTTATGCTGCACCTGCCAATGGAAAACGCTGCCGGGCTAGCCATAGGGCCTGGCGGGCTGTATTCCGGCATGTCACGCGAGGTGTTGCTCGCCAGTCTGGATGACAGCCTGGGACGCTTCGCGCCCATTCAGGGCGTGAACAATCATATGGGTAGCCGGCTCACCGCCGAAAGAGCCGCAATGGACTGGCTGATGGGCGAGCTGCATGAGCGCGGCCTGTTTTTCGTCGATAGCCGCACCACCGCGCAGACACAGGCGGCCTTTGCGGCTGAGGCGGCGGGGGTGAGGCATCTGTCGCGGGACGTGTTTCTGGATAATCAGCGCGAGCCAGAGGCCATTCATCAGGCTTTCCAGCGCGGGCTGGCGCTGGCGCGCAAGAACGGCTCGGCGCTGCTGATCGGTCATCCGTACCCGGAAACCCTGGACTATCTGGAGCGCTGGTTGCCTGGCCTGGCGGAGCGCGAGGGCATCGAGGTCGTCAGTGTGCCGGCGTTGTTGGCGCGCAAGTACGCGCCTGCACCAGCCAGCGACTAGCTAGAGGCGCATCTCGATACCGCGCGCGGCCATATAGGCCTTGGCTTCACCGATGCTGTGTTCGCCAAAGTGGAAGATGCTCGCGGCCAGCACCGCATCGGCGCCGCCGAGCAGCACGCCATCGGCCAGATGCTGCAGGTTGCCGACCCCGCCCGAGGCAATCACCGGGATATGCAGGGTGTCGCTGATAGCGCGGGTCACGCCCAGATCGTAACCGCTCTTGACGCCATCCTGATCCATGCTGGTCAGCAGTATCTCGCCGGCACCCAGGGCTTCCATCTTCTTCGCCCACAGCACGGCATCCAGCCCGGTCGGTTTGCGCCCGCCGTGGGTGAAAATCTCCCAGCGGCCCGGCTCGCCCGGGGCTGAAACGCGCTTGGCGTCAATCGCCACGACGATGCACTGCGAGCCGAAACGATCAGCGGCTTCGCCGACGAATTCGGGGTTGAATACCGCCGCGGTGTTGATCGACACCTTGTCAGCGCCGGCATTCAGCAGGTTGCGGATATCCTGAATAGTCCGCACGCCGCCGCCGACGGTTAGCGGAATAAATACCTCACTGGCCATGCGCTCAACGGTATGCAGGGTGGTGTCGCGCTCCTGATGGCTGGCGGTGATGTCCAGAAAGGTGATCTCGTCCGCGCCCTGCTCGTTGTAGCGGCGCGCCACTTCGACCGGGTCACCGGCATCGCGGATATTCTCG
>JAWOGT010000278.1:0-4783 GCA_046496585.1 Halopseudomonas sp. | reverse complement strand
GCGACCCAAAATGTGATCAATGCCCCAGCAGCCTGGCGCAGACCGCCAGTATTCGCGCGGTATCGGGCGGATTGCGTCCGGGTGCGCCCGCGCAATGCCCCCAGTCGGAGACCAGCGGCACACACTCGGCATTGGGCATCTGCGCGGCCTCCCAGGCAGCATCCTGCTGGGTAAAATACAGGTCTGTGGTGCAGGGCATGATCAGGGTTTGCGCGCTGATGGCCCCAAGGGCGGTGTGTATGTCGCCTTGGTATGTCTCATTGGCGCTGATATCGGCGGCCTTCCAGCTCTCCAGTACCGTCAGCAAGTTATTGGCGTCCTGGGCCAAGTGATCGTCCTCCCAGTACTTCAATAATGCCGGGATGCTGTCAAAACCCAGCTGCCGGTAGTGCCCATCCCTGAAGAAGGCCTGGCTATAGGCCCAGCCGGCGTAAACCCGGGCAAAGGCCTTAAGACCGGCTATGGGTTGATGATGATAAAAACCATCATGCCAGGCCGGATCGCAGGTCAGCGCGGCTTTTACCCCTTCCAGAAATACCTGGTTGTGCGGCCAGCAACGCGCAGTAGCACAGATGCTCATGATGCGTTTTACCTGCTGTGGGTAAAGGCAGCCCCACTGTAATGCCTGCATGCCGCCCATGGACCAGCCCATCACCAGGGCCGGCGCGGCATCGCGGAAGCGGTTTTCCAGCAGGCGCTTCTGCGCTCTGACATTGTCGTAAAGACTCACCTGGGGAAAGTGCCCGGCGGACTGATTGTTTGGCGCATTGCTCGGTGAGATCGAGCGACCATTACCGATCAGGTTGGGAATAACGATGCAGTACCGGTCCGGATCGAGCGGTCCGTGCGCACCAATAAGGGGCAACACGCCCTCGTGTGTTCCACCATAGTACGTTGGCAGCAGAATCAGGTTGTCGGCTGCCGCATTCAGTTCCCCCATCTGCACATAACTGAGCCAGCCGTCGCGCAATACGTCACCGCTTTGCAGGGGAATACTGCCTAGCTGAATTTGCTGCTCAAGTCCTTGATATACCGACATTACTGCGACTCCTCTAGGGGTGGTCAGGTGGCTGTTCGGGCGGCTCTGAACGTGACGCTGAACAGTGGCCCGCGCATTTATACATGCATGCTGGCATGTATGTTGAATGGAAGAATCATACCAAGCTCGCCGTTGTCGGCGCTTTTATCATCCTGGAGTGCAGTCATGACCGTTCAGCCATCCCCCGAAAGCCTCAAACAAACCCTGCAAGACAAGGGCGTCAAGTACGCCTTGGCCGGTTATGTGGATATCCACGGCATCATCAAGGGCAAGTTTGTTCCTATCGCTCACATCGGCCGCATGTTGAAAGGCTCCGAACTGTTTACTGGCGCCGCCCTGGACGGTGTGCCGCAGGATATCGCCGATAACGAAGTGGCCGCCATGCCGGATATTGCGACCATGACCGTCTGCCCCTGGAATCCCGAACTGGCCTGGTTTGCCAGCGATCTGCATTTGGACGGCGCGCCCTTTGAGGCCTGCTCGCGGAGCATTCTCAAGCGACAGGTAGCCGCCGCCGCGGACATGGGCTTTACCTTCAATCTGGGGATCGAAACCGAATTCTTCCTGTTCAAGGACAGCGCCGATGGTGGCTTCGAGCCGATCAGCGGCCGCGATACACTCGCCAAGCCCTGCTACGACCCGCGCACCCTGGGCGACAATATGCATATCGTTGGCGAACTGGTCGAGGCGATGAACAGTATGGGTTGGGATGTGTATTCCTTCGACCATGAAGATGCCAATGGTCAGTTCGAGACCGATTTCACCTACACCGACGCGTTGGGTATGGCCGATCGCCTGGTGTTCTTCCGCCTGATGGCCAACGAGATTGCCCGCAAGCACGGTGCTTTTGCCAGCTTCATGCCCAAGCCATCGGCCAACCGCACCGGTAGCGGCGCGCACTACAACATGTCGCTGGCCGATCGCGAGACCGGCAGGAACCTGTTTGACCCGGCCAATGGCGAAGACATTCACGGTTGCGGCGTCACCGAGATGGCCTATCACTTTATTGCCGGCATCATGAAGCACGCCAAGGCCATCAGTGCAGTGATTGCGCCGACCGTCAACAGTTACAAGCGTCTGGTACGCAAGGGCGCGATGTCGGGCTCGACCTGGGCGCCGGTGTTTGTCTGCTATGGCAATAACAACCGCACCAATATGTTGCGTATTCCATCGCAGGGCAGTCGGGTGGAATGTCGCGCGGCGGACATCGCCTGCAACCCGTATCTGGGCGCTGCAATGATTCTGGCCGCTGGCCTGGAAGGCATTCGCGAGGCCATGGATCCCGGTCAGCCGCACCGCGAGAACATGTACAACTACAGCGACAAGGAAGTACGCGAGATGGGCATCGAGATGCTGCCGCAGAACCTCGGCGAGGCCATCGACGCCTTTGAAGCCGACCCCTTGTCCAGGCAGGTCTTCGGTCCGGCGATGTTTGAGAGTTTTGTGCAGTTCAAGCGCGAGGAATGGACCAGTTACCACACCCACGTATCCGAGTGGGAGATTCAGCGTTACCTGAAATTCTTTTGATTTTATTGCGCCCGCAGAAACTGGCGCGCCTTTTGCTGTGCTTTCCCCATAACCGGCAACAGCCTCATTTCCCCCAGGAGTTGAAACATGCAAAAGCCTCTTCCCTTTACCCGGCGTCTCAGCGGACTGCTCAAAGGCGCCGTTCTGGCTATGGCCGCTTCGGCGATCATGGTTCCCGCTGCTTACGCGCAGGAGCGTGACAGCTTCAAGATCGCCTGGAGCATTTACGCCGGCTGGATCCCGTGGAAATACATCGATGACTCGGGGATCATGAAAAAATGGGCCGACAAGTACGGTATTGAAGTCGAGATCGTCCAGATCAATGACTATATCGAGTCGATCAATCAATACACCGCCGGTGAATTCGACGGTGTGGTCGCAACCAGCATGGACGCGTTGTCGATTCCCTCGGCGGGTGGCGTGGATACCACCGCGCTGATTGTCGGTGATTACTCCAACGGCAACGACGGGTTGGTGATGAAAGACAGCAGTGACCTTAGGGATCTCAAGGGTCAGCAGATCAATCTGGTTGAGTTGTCCGTGTCGCATTATCTGCTGGCCCGGGCGCTGGACAGCGTGGGCATGAGCGAGCGTGACGTGACCGTGGTCAACACCGGCGACGCGGATATCGTTGCCGCCTTCACCACGCCCGGCGTGAAAAACGTGGTGACCTGGAACCCGCTGCTCGATGACGTGGCGAAAATGCCCGGCGCCAATCGCGTTTTTGACTCCAGCCAGATTCCCGGTCATATCAAGGATCTGACCGTGGTCAACACCCAGACCCTGGCAGACAACCCGAAACTGGGCAAAGCACTGGTCGGCGCCTGGTTCGAGTTGATGGCGGACATGGGCACTGACAGTGAGGCGGGTCAGGAAGCCCGTGCTGCGCTGGGCGAGGCGTCGGGCACCGACCAGGCGGGTTATGAAGCGCAACTGGCGGGCATGCAGATGTTCTGGAAACCCGCCGATGCGGTAGCCTTTATTTCCAGCGAGGAAGCGGTGCAGGCGATGGACAGCGTTCGCGACTTCTCCTTCGAGAAAGGCCTGTTGGGTGATGGCGCGCCTTCAGCCGATTTCGTCGGCATCAGTTTTCCCGGTGGCAAGACCCTGGGCGATACCGATAATATCAAGTTGCGCTTTGACGCCTCCTACATGCAAATGGCGGCTGACGACGCACTCTGATAATAGCCCTCCACCCACCCCCCTCGGCCAGACTGGCCGAGGGGGGTGATGCGATTGGAACACCCATGCGCCGTAGCAAAGAAGATGCGGAAAAAACCCGCCTGAAAATAATCGAAGCCGCGTTGGTGCTGTTCAGCCGCAACGGTTTCTCCAACACCACCCTGGCGATGATCGGCGCCGAAGCCGGCTACAGTCGCGGCCCGATCTACTGGCACTTCAAGAACAAGGATGATTTGTACCAGGCCGTTCTAGCCTGTTCGCAGGAGCCGCTTGAGCAATTGATTAACAACGCATCGCGGGATATTGCCCAGCCCATCCAGGCGATGGATACCTTTGCCCGGCACTGGCTTGAGCTGCTTGCCGAGGATGTCTGGTTCCGCCAATCCTTTGAAATCCTGCTGAACAAGACTGAGCTGACCGAAGCGGTAGCGCCGACGCTGAAGCGTGAAAGGGAGCTGACCCGGCATATTGTCGATACCCTGGCGCAGCTTGTCGCCCAGGCGCAGGAGCTGCAGCAAATACCCATGACGCAATCGGCGGATAAACTCGGACTGCTGGTCTATGTCTACCTGATGGGCGTCACCCAGAGTTGGCTGTTTGCGCCTGAGTTGTTCTGTCTGAAGCAGGAACAGGCGTTCTTTGTGCAGCGCTTGCACGGGATGCTGATGCTGGACTGAAAGCCAGAAAGCAAAAAGCCGGGGCTTGTGCCCCGGCTTTTTGCTTTCTGGCTTTCAGGCTTTCAGGCTTTCCAGGCTTGCGGCGCTGCCGGTTCGATAATCGCAAAGTTGGCGGGTAGCTCTACGATCAGATGCAGCCCAAATGATGTTCGCGGATTAGTGTCGGCCGATGCCCGTTAGTGGCTGAAACGGGGTTCCGGGCGGGGTGGCGTATTGGCATTAAGTCGGAGTAAAATTGCCCGCGCCGGTCAGTGGATTAGCCGGTAAGAAAGACGAGCTGCCATGAAGGCGGCCTATCACATCATCAGGAGATGACTTTTCAATGTTTAAAAAAACACTGCTTGTGGCGCTGGTATCT
>JAWOGT010000237.1:0-5906 GCA_046496585.1 Halopseudomonas sp. | reverse complement strand
GCTCAGCCTGATCGACAGCCTGACGCTACCGGCCCGGGCGCTGGCGCTGGAAATCGGCCCGGGTGAAGGCGGTTTTCTGCCTGACCTGGCCAGCCGCTTTGAGCAGGTAGTGGGGCTGGATAACGCGCCCTCGATGCTCGACCGCGCCCGCCAGCAGTGTGCCGACGCCGGCCTTGCCAACGTCGAATGCCTGCTCGCCGATGCCTTGCTGCCGGCCTCACTGTTGCCGCCATCCCTGGCTCCAGCAGACTGCCTGGTGTGCAATATGGTGCTGCACCATATGCCCGCCCCGGCGGAAGCCTTGAAGCGCTTTGCCCGCCTGATCAAACCCGGCGGCAGCCTGATCCTGACCGAGCTGTGCAGCCACAACCAGAGTTGGGTCCGCGATACCTGCGGCGACCTGTGGCTGGGCTTCGACCAGCTCGACCTGAGCTACTGGGCCGGCGAAGCCGGACTGGTGCCGGGCAACAGTCTGTACATCGGCCTGCGTAACGGCTTCCAGATACAGCTACAACAATTCAGCAAACCGATTATTGACCACCTATTCCCAACAGAAGGGACTGCAGCATGAGCGATTATTCGATTTTCACCTCCGAATCCGTGTCCGAAGGCCACCCGGACAAACTCGCAGATCAGATCTCCGATGCGGTGCTTGACGCCATCATCAGCGAAGACAAATTTGCCCGGGTTGCCTGCGAAACCATGGTCAAGACCGGGGTTGCCATCGTCGGCGGTGAAATCACCACCAGTGCCTGGGTTGATCTTGAAGACCTGGTGCGCAACGTGATCATGGACGTTGGCTACACCTCCTCCGACGTCGGTTACGATGGCGCTACCTGCGGTGTGATCAATATCATCGGCAAGCAATCCCCGGATATTGCCCAGGGCGTTGACCGCCAGAACCCCGAAGACCAGGGCGCGGGTGATCAGGGTCTGATGTTCGGCTACGCCAGCAACGAGACGGATGTACTGATGCCCGCTCCGGTGACCTTTGCCCACCGATTGGTCGAACGCCAGGCCGAAGTGCGTAAGAGCGGCGCACTAAGCTGGCTGCGCCCGGATGCCAAATCCCAGGTGACCTGCCGCTATGATAACGGCAAGGTCGTGGGTATTGACGCCATCGTGCTGTCGACCCAGCACAACCCGGAGATCAGCCTCAATGATCTGCGCGAGGCGGTGATGGAAGAGATCGTCAAGCAGGTGATCCCGGCAGAGCTGCTGCATGCCGACACCCAGTACCACATCAATCCGACTGGCAAATTCGTCATCGGCGGCCCGGTGGGCGACTGCGGCCTGACCGGCCGCAAGATTATCGTCGACACCTACGGCGGCATGGCGCGGCATGGTGGTGGCGCGTTTTCCGGCAAGGATCCATCCAAGGTCGATCGCAGCGCCGCCTACGCCGGCCGTTATGTGGCCAAGAACATTGTCGCCGCCGGCCTGGCCGAGCGTTGTGAGATCCAGGTGTCCTACGCCATCGGCGTGGCGCAACCCACCTCGGTAGCGATCAACACCTTCGGTACCGGCAAAATCA
Source organism: Halopseudomonas sp. (assembly GCA_046496585.1). Lineage (GTDB taxonomy): Bacteria > Pseudomonadota > Gammaproteobacteria > Pseudomonadales > Pseudomonadaceae > Halopseudomonas. Next base: position 4,372 of record JAWOGT010000237.1, on the reverse strand, counting down.
GCGACGACCAGATCGTCAAACTGGTGAGCGAGCACTTCGACCTGCGCCCCTACGCCATCACGCGCATGCTCGACCTGCTGCACCCGATGTACCGCGCCACCGCAGCGTACGGCCACTTCGGCCGTACGCCAGTGGAAATGACGGTCAAAGGCGATACCTTTACCGCCTTCCCTTGGGAACAGACCGACAAGGCCGAGGCTTTGAAAGAAGCGGCAAGCGTCAAGCGGTAAGCGGCAAGTTCAGAACCACTAGCGGCGATAGCCGTCATGACAGGCCTTGCAGGCCTGCTGCACCGCCTGCATCGCAGTGGTTACCTGCTCGGGGCTGTCGATGCCCGCGGCAGTGATCAGATGCAAGTCCGCTACGGCGGTCTGATACTGGCTGATGCGTTCGGCAAAGCCGTCGGCGTCGGACCAGACTTCCGGCAGCGCCTCGTTGGGCTGCGGGTTGTTCTGGTCAGGTTCAGGGAAGTATTCCCAGGGGGCGTCGGCCAGCCCAGCCAATTGGTTGGCATGGTCGGCAAAGGCCGCGCCATCGAAGGCCAGCCGACCGGCGAGCATGCCGCCCATCGGCTCGCTGTGCTCCAGGAATTGCTGGAACACAGCCTGGCGTTGGCCTTCGGGCGAGTCCGGATCCGCCTGCTGGTTGCCGCAGGCGGCCAGCAGTAGCGTCAACGACAGGCTAGAGAGGATTTTCAGGGTGGGGACGGCTTGCATGGTTTCTTCCCGATAGTGGTGAGATAAAAAGCGGGAGACAGTATCACGGCTTCCGCAAAACGGGCCAAGTACGCGCTGTTTCAGCATGTGCCTGGCCTAATGATTTTGACCCCGCTCGAGGGGCGCTGCAGCGACCGACAGCTTTTTCAGCTAGCACAGCGTGCTTGCGGTGTGGCTCGGTGTCGGACCGTCGATGGCATGGACGCCATCGATGAGCCTACAGGGATGTATTCACGGCGAGTCCGGCACCGAGTCTCAACGCAGGCACCAATCCAGCAGAAGGCTAACAGGTCGTCAGGCTCGAGCGGTGTCGTTAAAGAAACAACCGCGCCCATTCGCTAACTACGAATGGAGTAATCGCATGAGTGCAGTAATGAAAGACAAGAGCTTCACCGACTACAAGGTTGCCGACATCAGCCTGGCGGACTACGGTCGTCGTGAAATCATCATTGCCGAATCGGAAATGCCCGCGCTGATGGCCATGCGCGACAAATACAACGCCGAACAACCGCTCAAGGGCGCCAGGATTCTCGGTTGTATCCACATGACCATCCAGACCGCCGTACTGATCGAAACCCTGGTCTCGCTGGGCGCGGAAGTGCGCTGGTCCTCGTGCAACATCTTCTCGACCCAGGACCACGCCGCCGCCGCCATCGCCGCCGCCGGCATTCCGGTGTTTGCCTGGAAAGGTGAAACCGATCAAGAGTATGAATGGTGCATCGAGCAAACCATCCTCAAGGATGGCCAGCCCTGGGCAGCCAACATGGTCCTGGACGACGGCGGCGACCTGACTGAAATCCTGCACAACCAATACCCGGCCATGCTCGACCACATCCATGGCGTGACCGAGGAAACCACTACCGGCGTGCATCGTCTGCTCGACATGCTGAAAAAAGGCACGCTGAAGATCCCGGCGATCAACGTCAACGACTCCGTCACCAAGAGCAAGAACGACAACAAATACGGTTGCCGTCACAGCCTTAACGACGCGATCAAGCGCGCCACCGACCACCTGTTGTCCGGCAAGCAGGCGCTGGTTATCGGTTACGGTGACGTGGGCAAAGGCTCGGCACAATCACTGCGCCAGGAAGGCATGATCGTCAAGATCAGCGAAGTCGACCCGATCTGCGCCATGCAGGCCTGCATGGACGGCTTCGAGCTGGTGTCGCCGTTCAACGACGGTATCAATGACGGCTCGGCAGCGTGCATCAACGTCGACGTACTCAGCCGCATCGACCTGCTGGTAACCACTACCGGCAACGTCAACGTCTGCGACGCGAATATGCTCAAGGCCCTGAAAAAACGCGCCATTGTCTGCAATATCGGCCACTTTGATAACGAAATCGATACTGCCTACACGCGGGCCAACTGGCACTGGGAAGAGGTCAAGCCGCAGGTACACAAGCTGCACCGCACCGGCAAGGATAACTTCGACGCCGCCAACGATGACTACCTTATCCTGCTGGCCGAAGGCCGTCTGGTAAACCTGGGCAACGCCACCGGTCACCCCAGCCGCATCATGGATGGCTCCTTCGCCAACCAGGTACTGGCACAGATCCACCTGTTCGGTCAGGCCTATGCCAGCCTGTCAGCCGAGCAGAAAGTCGAGTTGCTGCGCGTTGAAGTCTTGCCCAAGAAGCTGGATGAGGAAGTCGCCCTGGAAATGGTCAAGGGCTTTGGTGGCGTGATTACCAAACTGACCAGCAAGCAGGCCGACTATATCGGTGTCAGCGTCGATGGCCCGTTCAAGCCGGAAGACTACCGCTACTAAAATCAGCGACAAGCTGTCAGCGGCAAGCTACAAGCGGAAGGCGCCCAGCGCACTGACACTTCTTAGCTTGCCGCTCAAGGCTTGAAGCGCGCATGAGACAGAACATGAGCACAGATAAACAAAAGCCAGTCAGCTTCGAGTTCTTTCCGACCAAGACCGAGGCCGGACATGACAAGCTGATCGCTACAGGGAAGATACTGGCCGCCGAAAACCCCGAGTTTTTTTCGGTGACCTACGGCGCTGGCGGATCGACCCGCGATGGCACTCTCAAGACCGTACTGCAGCTGGACCAGGAAGTGCAGGTAGCGACTGCCCCGCACCTGTCCTGCGTCGGTGACAGCAAGGAAGACCTGCGCAGCCTGCTGAACCTGTATCGCGAATCCGGCATCAAGCGCATCGTTGCGCTGCGGGGCGATCTGCCCTCGGGCATGGGTCAGGCGTCCGGCGAGTTGCGTTATGCCAATGAACTGGTCGAATTCATTCGCGCCGAGACCGGTGATCACTTTCATATTGAAGTGGCCGCCTACCCCGAAGCGCACCCGCAGGCCCGGCATTTCGAGGCGGACCTCGACAACTTTATCCGCAAGGCCAAATCCGGCGCCGACAGCGCCATTACCCAGTACTTTTTCACTGCCGACTGCTATTTCTACTTTGTTGACCGGGTGCGCAAGGCCGGGGTGGATATTCCCATCGTGCCGGGCATCATGCCGATTACCAATTACAGCAAACTGGCACGCTTTTCCGACGCCTGTGGCGCCGAGATTCCGCGCTGGATTCGCAAGCAACTGGAATCCTACGGTGACGACAGCCAGAGCATCACCGCCTTCGGCACCCAAGTCATCAGCGACTTATGCCAGCGCCTGATTGACGGCGGCGCACCGAGTCTGCACTTTTATACCCTGAACCAGGCCGAACCAAGCCTGGCCGTATGGCGCAACCTGCACAGCAAGTAGTCTCGTTCAGACGCGCCAACACCCGCATGCGCCTGGCGGCTCTCTAACCGCCGGGCAGAGCGCACTGCGCTGCCTCGCCCTTTCTGTTATACTCCGCGTTCTTCATTATCGGCCGTACGGACAACCCCTGTTCGCAACGGCCATCACAGGGTTATCTGAATGTCCTTTGCTACTCTCGGTCTCTCCGACGTGCTCGTGCGCGCCGTTGCTGCCACTGGTTATACCTCTCCTACACCTGTCCAGGCCCAAGCCATCCCCGCCGTACTCGAAGGTCGCGACCTGATGGTCGCCGCGCAGACCGGTACCGGCAAGACCGCAGGCTTCGCCCTGCCGATCATTGAAAAGCTGTTCCCCGCCGGGCACCCTGATTCTACTCATCGCCGCGTGCCCAAGCAGGTTCGCGTGCTGGTATTGACACCGACCCGCGAACTGGCGGCCCAGGTGCATCAAAGTTTTGTGACTTACGGTGGCGAGCTGCCGATGAAAACCGCCTGCGTCTTCGGTGGTGTCGGCGCTAACCCGCAGATGAAGGCCATTGCCCCCGGCCTTGACGTGCTGGTCGCCTGCCCTGGTCGCCTGCTTGACCTGGTTGGTCAGCGCGCCGTCGACCTGTCCAAGGTAGAAATCCTGGTCCTCGACGAGGCCGACCGCATGCTCGACATGGGCTTTGTGCACGACGTCAAGAAAGTCATTGCCAAGCTGCCCGGCCAGCGTCAGACCCTGCTGTTCTCGGCAACCTTCTCCAAGGACATCACCGACCTGGCGAACAAGCTGCTGGATAACCCGGCCCGCATTCAGGTGACGCCGCCGAATACCACGGTCGAGCGTATCGCCCAGACCGTCTACCGCGTGCCCGCAGGCCACAAGCGCGCACTGGTTGCGCACTTGATTACCATGGGTGCCTGGGAACAGGTGCTGGTGTTCACCCGGAC
>JAWOGT010000305.1:0-18832 GCA_046496585.1 Halopseudomonas sp. | reverse complement strand
CGCAGGGCGGTATTCAGCATGATGAAACGCCCTGCGGAAACTGCCACGCATCCTGGCCTATCCGCCGCGCCCACAGCACCTGCCCGGACCCGTTGGTCAGGATGATACCTACATTGGGGCGGAAGCCATCGGGGTCGATCACAGCCGGTATCCTTGATTAATTGTCTTCTGCATTGTTCCACAAAGACGCGCGACGCAGCAATTGCATAGTAACAGGCATTTCAATGCCTAATAGGCACAGGCATTTCAGTGCCTTATAAGCACACCTTGAGCATTCATAGCCTCATTGTCTTGCGACCGCGCCGACACAGTACAAGCATTTGCCCACAGCCTGGATTATCCTTGCCACTTCGCACTTCACCACAGGAGATAAGCCCATTGCCTCTGGCCATTTTTGATCTGGATAACACCCTGCTTGGCGGCGACAGCGATCATGCCTGGGGCGAGTTCATCGTCGACCACGCCCTCGTCGACGGCGCGTCCTACCGGGCGCGCAACAATGAGTTCTTCAACGATTACCTGGCCGGGCGCCTGGATATTCAGGTCTATCTGAATTTCTGCCTGCAGTTACTGGCCGAACACGAGCCCGAGCAACTGGACGCCTGGCACCGGCTGTTTATGGCCGAGCGCATCGAGCCCATAGTGCTGCCCCAGGCACTGGCATTGATAGAACAACACCGTAAAGCCGGCGATACGCTGATGATCATTACCGCAACCAACCGCTTTATCACGGCGCCGATTGCCGATCGTTTGGGCATCGATATTCTGCTGGCGACCGAATGCGAGCGCGCTGATGGCCGTTATACCGGCCGCAGCAGCGACATTCCGTGCTTTCGCGAAGGCAAGGTAACGCGCCTTGAGCGCTGGCTGATGGAGAATGGCAGACAGCTCGACGGCAGCTATTTTTACAGCGATTCGCAGAATGACCTGCCGCTGCTGAACATGGTCGACAACCCGGTCGCGGTGGATCCCGATGAGGTGTTGCGCGCGCATGCGCAGGAGCATGACTGGCCGATTCTTAGCCTGCGGGACTAGCTGGAGCAGGTTGTTTTTATGGTTTAGCTTTCCATCAGAACACGGCGGACTCGATAGCCGCCGCAGCGCGACTGGACTAAGCCGACCGTCGATGGCAGGGATGCCATCGCCGAGCTAGAGGGGTGAGGCAAGCGTTTGCGAAGCATCCTTCGCGCGCAGCCGAACGCCAGGCGATCTGTGATCGCTGGCTGGGCCCGCTTGCGGGGACTTGCAGCGTGTCGGCGTGCGCTGTTGACCTACGTCGGCTTGCACCGCGAAATCAAATAGACCTGGGCCGTCGCCCCCGGTCTGGCAAAGCTCCGAAAGACGCCGTGAATCCGTCCCTGGAGGCTTGGAGATAACGTCCCTGTTATCTACACTTTCTCCGCCCTGCCAGACCGAGCGCTATATCAACCTCGGCGTGATGCTGGGTTTGCTGTCCCAACAGCAGGGCAAACCCTTTAGTTCCATTTCATCTCAGATCAGGTCAGATCAATCTAATCAGACTGGCACTACTCGGCAGAACAGCGATTTGATATAGCCGGTCTCCGGTATGGCCGGATGCAGTGGGTGATCCGGACCCTGGAAGCCGCGTTCAGTAATCACCAGGTGGCGATCCAGGTGACGGCTGGAGGCCAGCAGGATCTCGCGCAGGTTTTCTTCAGCCAGGTGCATGGAGCAGGAAGCCGAAATCAGAATGCCGTCCTTGTTCAGCAGGCGCATCGCCTGTTCATTCAGGCGCCGATAGGCCGCTTCACCATTACGCACATCCTTGCGCTTCTTGATAAACGCCGGCGGATCAGCAATCACCACATCGAATTTCTCGCCAGTCGATTTCAGCTCGCGCAATGCTTCCATGACATCGCCCTCGACCACCGTCATCTTCTCGGCAACGCCGTTAAGACCGGCATTGTGCTCGACCAGATCCAGTGCCGGCGCCGAGCTGTCGACACACATCACCTCGCTCGCGCCCATCACCGCCGCCTGCACACCCCAGCCGCCGATGTAGGAATACAGGTCCAATACCCGCTTACCCGCCACGTAAGGCGCCAGGCGCGCGCGGTTCATGCGGTGATCATAGAACCAGCCGGTCTTCTGTCCGGTCCAGACCGGCGCTTCGAAACGCACACCATTTTCTTCCAGCGCGACCCGCTCCGGCACTTCACCGAAGGCTGCCTCGACATAGGACGGCAGATCTTCAGCCTTGCGTGCGCCGCTGTCGTTCTTGAACAGCACACCCGCCGGCTTGAGCACCTGAACCAGCGCCTCAACAATCGCCTCGCGGACCCGCTCCATCCCCGGCGCCGCGATCTGTACCACCAGATAATCGCCGAAACGGTCCACCACCAGGCCTGGCAGCAGATCAGCATCGCCGTAGACCAGGCGGTAAAAAGGCTTGTCAAACAGTCGCTCGCGCAGGCTCAGGGCCACCTGGATGCGGTGTACCAGCAAGGACTTGTCCAGACCATGCGCCACATCACGGCTGTGCATGCGCGCACAAATCAGGTTGGTCGGGCTCATGCAGACCAAACCCAGCGGCTTGCCTGATGCGCTTTCAAGCTGCGCTTCCTGACCAGGCGCAAACGCGGTCAACGGCGTCTGTGCGGTATCCACTTCATTACTGAAGACCCACAGATGGCCGGCTTTGATGCGCCTGTCACTGTTGGATTTGAGACGCAGACTTGGCAGGGTCATGGAGGGCTCCTCACTCTCGGGCGGCAGTTGATTCCGCCGGGCGAACATCATACAGGGTGTCCAGCCCGCCAGTCTGCGGCTAAACTCCAATATTGCGCAGCAGAATGGACGCACGGCAGCATAATACAGGGCACGGGCCAATCGGCTGATGGCTCACCAATGGAACGTCGTCGGCGCACGCCTACTCGAATATGTCGGCCTGACCGAGTAGGATTTCAACAATATTGCATTCAATTGCCGGAAACTGATGACGCGTGGCCAAGGCCGCTACTATCAGGACTGAGGCAGCCAGATCAAGGAGTCAAGATGTCTACCCCACTGGTACTGACCGTTATGTCGGCCGATAAACCCGGCCTGGTTGAAAGCATTGCTCAAGTTATCAATCGCCATGGCGGTAACTGGCTGGAGAGTCGTATGGCCAGAATGGCCGGCCAGTTTGCCGGCATCCTGCGGGTGGATATTCCTGCCGATCAGGTCGAGGCGCTGCGCATTGACCTGGACGGGCTGACCCACCTGGGCATCAACGTGCAGGTGGCGGTCAGTGGTCAGGCCGAAGATCCCCAACTGACTCACTTGCATCTGAGCCTGCTGGGCAACGACCGCCCGGGGATCGTGCATGAGGTGTCGCAGATTCTCGCCCGGCATGGCGTCAACGTCGAGAAGCTGGAGACCGAGTGCAGCGCCGCGCCGATGAGTTCAGACCTGCTGTTCAAGGCCAACGCGGATCTGGGCATCTACCCGCAGACGGATCTGGACGCCCTGCGCAATGATCTGGAAAACCTGGCGGACGATCTCATGGTCGAACTCAGCGAGCGTTGACGCAATCGCGCGCTGAGGTAGCCAGCCAATGCATTGATGCGGCTGGTTGCTCTCTGCCCAGCAAGCCAATGCCATCAAGGCGGGTTGAACAGACACTCGCCGCTTCCCGCTACACCGGCCTGGCGAATCGGTGTTTGCCTACCGGTGTGCTGCATTGATGGAGGTCAGTCAATGCCTCAACGCAGCCTGCTATCATCAGCGCCGAGACAACACTTAAAGCCAGGAAAGGACCCCGTACCAGCGTGAATCATCTTATGACCTTCTGGCATACCCTAAGGCATTCGTTCGGCAATTTGCTGCCGATTGTCATCGTAGTGGCGGTCTTCCAGGTACTGATCATCCGCCAAGTGCCCGACAATCTGGGGACCATGCTGGTGGGTCTGGGCATCGTGGTATTCGGTGTGGCGATTTTCCTGCAGGGCCTGGATTTGGGCATTTTCCCGGTCGGCAAAGCCCTCTCCAATGCCTTCGCACGGCGCGGCTCCTTGCCCTTGTTGATGGCGTTCGGATTCAGCATAGGCTTTGCCGCCGTGGTAGCCGAGCCGGCACTGATTGCCGTCGCGGAACAGGCACAGGAGATCAGCGGCGGGCGCATTGACGCACTGACCTTGCGCCTGCTGGTGGCCTTGTCGGTGGGCCTGGTGGTGGCGCTGGGGGTACTCCGTACGCTGCTGGGTCACCCGCTGCATTGGTACATGATCGGCGGCTATCTGCTGGTCGTTACGGTGACCTTCTTCGCCCCGGAGGAAATCGTCGGGCTGGCGTATGACTCCGGCGGAGTCACGACCAATATCGTTACCGTGCCCTTGATTGCCGCGCTAGGCGTCGGTCTGGCCGCGTCGATCAAGGGCCGCAACCCGCTGGCACACGGCTTTGGCTTGGTCGCACTGGCGGTGATGGTGCCGATGATCGCGGTGCAACTCTATGGCATTGTGGTCTATACCCTGCTGCCGAGCCCTGCCGAGACGGCGCAACTGGTCGCCCCTGCCGCCAGCGCGGCGGGCCCGGCCATCGGTGCCATCGGCCGACAAGCGGTGACCATGCTGGTCGATCTGCTGAGCATGCTGCGCGACGTGTTGCCGATCATCCTGGTCATCCTGTTTTTCCAATACGGCGTGATCCGCAAACCCATACCCTATGTGCGCCGTGTGATGCTCGGCTTTGCCATGGTCATACTCGGGCTCTACGCCTTTGTTGTGGGCCTCAAGCTGGGCCTGTTCCCGGTCGGGCGGAGCATGGCCGAACAGTTGATCGCCCTGGACATGCCACTCTGGATCTATCTGTTTGCCTTTTCGATCGGTTTTGCCACAACCATGGCCGAGCCGGCACTGATTGCGATTGGCGCCCAGGCCGAGGAAGCCGCGCACGGCAAGCTGAACGCGCAGCATATCCGTTTGCTGGTCGCCCTGGGCGTGGCCATTGGCATCACCATTGGTGTGCACCGGATTATCACTGGCGACTCTATCCATTACTACATCATGGGCGGCTACGCGGTGGTGATCGCACTGACCTTCGTTGCCCCGCGGTTTATCGTGCCCCTGGCCTACGACCTGGGCGGCGTGACAACCTCCGAAGTCACGGTTCCGCTGGTCACCGCACTGGGTATTGGCCTGGCGACCCATATAGAGGGCCGCAATGTATTGATCGACGGCTTTGGCCTGATTGCCTTCGCGTCGATTTTCCCGATCATCACCGTCATGCTCTACGCTATCGTCATGGAGCGGATCAAACCGGACACAGGAGAAACAACATGAAGTTTTCGGTATTGGTGGCCATGCTGGCCGAAAATCTGGAAGAACAGGCGCTTGAGTCGGCCAAGGCCGCGGGCGCGGGCGGCATCACCATCCTCAATGGCCGGGGTCTGGGCGCCGAGCAGAAGAAGACCTTTTTCGGCCTGACCTATGAGGGCAGCCAGTCGGTGCTAATTCTGGTGCTGGAAAAGAAGCTGTCGCTGCGGGTCATGAAGCGTCTGGTCAAGGATCTGGACCTGAATAATCACAGCCATGGCGTGGTATTCACCCTGCCACTGGAACACATTGCGGGCATTGATCACCGCCAGATTGAACAGTTTGAACAGTTAATCAAGAACGACATCTGATCCCCCTCAGGAGCAACGCCCATGCTGGTCAAAGACATCATGCAGTCCAACGTCATCACCATTTCAGCCTTCGCCTCGGTGCGCGAAGCGATGCATCTGATGCGCCAGCACGGCATCAAGTCACTGGTGGTTGAAAAGGGCAATGAGCACGACGCCTACGGGCTGGTGACCTACAACGACATTCTCAAGACGATTGTCGCCGAAGAGGGTGATATCGACCTGATCAACGTCTACGACATCTGCACCAAGCCCGCGCTGATCGTGTCCCGTGAGCTGGACGTAAAGTACGTCGCGCGGCTGATGGTCAATATGAGTATCCAGCGCATTCTGGTCACCAGCGCCAACGAACTGGTGGGCATCATCACCATGAACGATATCGTCGGCGGTATTCTGGAGATGGCCGACCGGGTGGACTGAACGCCTAGCGGCCCCAGCTTCTCGGCCAACAGGGTCTGGCCGTCCAGCTTACTGACGGCCGATATAGCCCGGATTGAAGATCACCTCGTCACCCTGAATGTGGTCAAAAATATCCCGCGCGGCAATCGCCGGATCTTCCCAGTCAGCCGCCCGGTCATTCTCCGGATTCGCCAGCGGCCCTACGGAATGCTGGCTGATATTGGTGCGCATACCGGCCGGAGCAGCGATAAAGACCTTGATATTGTCCGCCTGCAGTTCTTGCGCAGCAGTCTGGAACAAGCCGTGCAGCGCATGCTTGTTGCCTGCGTAATGACCCAGCCCGGGGGGCGCTGCACGCATACCCAGAATCGATGACACGTTGAGAATAGTGCCACCGCCTTGTTTGCGCATGATCGGAATGACCCGCTGAGCCAGATCCGCGTAAGCCCAATAGTTGACCTCGAACATGTCTTTAGCCTGGGCTATATCCATCTGCTCGAGGGTGGCGATGTAGGAATAACCGGCATTATTGAACAGATAGTCGATACTGCCGAATGCCGCCATGGCTTGTTCAATCACCCGCGGGCGCTGCTCTGCATCGGCCAGATCGACCTCGACAAACACGGCTTCACCCCCTTGACTGCGGATTTGTTCGGCCAGGGCTTGTGACGGCTCAGGGCGCCGATCCACCAGCACCAGCTTCATGCCTTCGGACGCACCGAGCAGCGCCAGCTCGCGGCCCAGTCCGTAGCTGCTGCCGGTAATCACCGCCACTTTGCCGTCGAACGCAGACTCCTGCGCCTGGGCAGGCCATGCCAGCACAGTAAGAACCAGCGTGAGACTGGCGAGCCAGGCCGCGTGGATACGCGAAGGATGGACGAGGAAAGAGGAAATAACAGCAGTCATGGATGTCTCCTGGAACAGTGGGTGGAGCTTGACGACGGCGGTGCCAACAGCCGGCTCCGACTACCATGGTAGTCGATTCGGGGCCGCTATCCGGAAGATACCAGCCCCAGGGCTTCAGACATCTTCCAGCTGTTTCGCCGTGGCCTTGCCACTTTTGGATTTTATCCGGCCAGCGGCCACATTGCGCATAAATTTCAGCGCGCCACGGGCATTCGAGAACTCGTCCAGCATCACCGGATTGGGAAACGCCTTGGTCAGCCAGTGATGGAACACCACCGAGCCGCCGCCGGTAATGATGATGGCCCGATAAATACCAATTGAGCCCAGCCGTGACTTGACGTTATTGATGATCTTGGTCGCCACGGAAGAGGCCACGTCGTCACGCAGCACGGCAAAATCGCGCATTTCACCGGCAAAAAAAGTCGAACCAGTGTCCAGCACTTCACTGACCAGGTCCGGCGGAATCTCGGCGTCATGCGAGTTCTCAATCAGCCCCAGCACAATCAATTCCTGCTTGATGGCCTTTTCCAGGGCAAACTTCAGATCCAGCACACCGACCTTGTCGGTCCCAGAATAGCTGTTGTTGATGGTAATACTGTCGTCGACGATCAAATTGACCACATCGGTGGTGGAGCCGCCAATGTCAATAATCGCTACATCACCCTTGGTGTACTTGGCGGCATCGGTAAATTCGCCCTGATCGTCCAGCACAAAATCGAAGAACGCCGAGAGCGCTTCGGAATAGCAATCCACCTGGGTAATATCCAGTTTGTCGTCGCTGCCGATGATCTCAACCGTGCCCTGGCTGCCATTGAAATTGGCAATGGTCGCCTGCTTGTTCTCGGTGATCTGCGAACCCTGTTCGGAGAAGTAATCGCGAAACGACAAGGTCACGCCCAGGTGCAGCGGCTTGTTCAACAGCTTCGCCTTGCGCAGCGCATGGGTTACCAGCACGCGGTTTTCTACTGACGCGGGGTAATTGGCGTTGCGCAGGTTGATGGGCGAGCGCACCGACGGCTTGCAGGTGTAGTCGACCCCATCCGCACGATAGCGATCCACGGTTTCCCCGCTGTTGGAACTCAGCCGGTCAGTACCAATAATGGTGGGTATCTTCAGTGTCTGGATCTTGCCCTCGGCATCCAGCCAGGCCAGCTTGTGATCTGCATAGCCATTGTCATCGACAACCAGTGTCACTTCTCCCATCTCGCTCTCCTGTCCTTGCAATATTAGGTTGTCGTTCCCGCACGTCCGGTTGCCGCAACCCTGCCCTGCAGGCCCACCTCGGACCCATCGGCTCAGACCATCGGGTCAGATCACCAGGACACAGCACCAGGACACAGCACCAGCAAAGCCGTCATGCGCCGACGAAATCAATGGCAGTATGCCAGCCTCGGGTCAAAGGTGAAAATATATCAGCGCCGCACTCGGCCGATAGCGGCGCAGGGAGCAGACAACCGCTGGTCTTGGCCGGATTGCTGAGCGAACTGGCCGCACGCCCTGCCTGTCCAGGTGGCCGGCCAAAGTCCAGCACAATGAACGCTCAACGGGCGGTTTTGGGCAATCCCAGGGAAATCAGTGCGGCAGCTGCGACAAAGGCACTGGACACCCACAGGCAGGCTTCCAGCCCATAGGCCTGATAGACCCAGCCTGACAGCAGAGTGCCGATCAGGCGACCCAGCGCGTTGGACATGTAGTAAAAGCCCACATCCAGCGACACGCCGTCAGCCTGGGCGTAGGACACGATCAGGTAGCTATGCAGTGACGAGTTGACCGCAAACAGCACGCCAAACAGCATCAGCCCACCGAGCAACACCCACTGCGCATTCAGGCCGGCATGCAGGCCCAGTGCAATCGCGGCCGGCAATACGGCCAGTGCCGCCGCCCAACCCACCGCCGCCCTGCCGCCGGGCACTTGCCCTGTGCCCTTGCCGGTGATCGCTGGTGCAACCGATTGGACTATGCCGTAACCGATGATCCAGCAAGCCATAAAACCGCCGACCAGCCAGAAATCCCAGCCAAATACGCTGCTCAGGTACACCGGCAAAGCGATGACGAACCACACGTCCCGCGCGCCGAACAGAAACATCCGTGCGCCAGAAAGGATATTGATCCGCCGGCTTTTCGACAGCAACTCGCGGAATTTCGGCTTGGCGGTCGCCTTGCCCAGATCCTTTTTCAGCAGGAACAGGCTGGCCAGCCAGACGCCGGCCAACACCACGGCCATGACCAGCACCGCGCCAGCAAAACCGAGCAGCGCGAGCAAACCGCCGCCGAGAAAGAAACCGACACCCTTGAGCGCATTCTTTGACCCGGTGAGCAGTGCCACCCAGCGATACAGCGCGCCCTGCTGGCTGTCCGGCAGCAACAGCTTGATCGAGCTCTTGGCACTCATCTTGTTCAGATCTTTGGCCACGCCAGACATCGCCTGGGCCGCCATCACCCAGACCACTGTTAGCCATTCGGCCGGCACCGTGAGCATCAGCAAGGCGATCACCTGCAGCGCCAGGCCGATATTCATGGTGCGGTTCAGGCCAATGCGCGCACCCAGATAACCGCCCACCAGGTTGGTGATCACGCCAAAGATTTCATAGAACAAGAACAGCGCGGCAATCTGCAGCGGGCTATAACCCAGGCTGTAGAAATGCAGCACCACCAGCATGCGCAGCGCGCCGTCGGTCAGGGTGAAGGCCCAATAGTTGCCGGTAACGACCAGATATTGGCGGACATCCGGCGACAGCCGCGCGAGCATGCCCATGTTCAACCGGCCTGGCCGACCAGGCGGGCCAGCTCGACCGTGCGGTTGGCATAGCCCCATTCATTGTCATACCAGGCGTAGATCTTTACCTGGGTGCCATTGATCACCATGGTCGACAGGGCATCGATAATCGACGAACGCGGGTCGGTGCGGTAATCGATCGAGACCAGCGGCCGCTCCTCATAGCCGAGAATATCCTTGAGCTCACCTTGCGCAGCTTCCTTGAACCAGGCGTTCAGTTCCTCGACGCTGGTAGCCCTTTCTACCTCGAACACGCAATCGGTCAGCGACGCATTGGCCAGCGGTACTCGCACCGCATGGCCGTTCAGTTTGCCGCGCAACTCGGGGAAAATTTCCGCAATCGCACTAGCCGACCCGGTGGTGGTCGGGATCAGGCTCATACCGCAGGCCCGTGCGCGGCGCAGGTCCTTGTGCGGCTGATCAAGAATACTCTGGGTATTGGTCAGGTCATGGATGGTGGTGATCGAGCCGTGCTTGATGCCGAGTTTTTCGTGCACGATCTTGACCACCGGTGCCAGGCAATTGGTCGTGCACGACGCGGCTGTGACGATCTGGTGCCGCGCGGGATCGAACAGATGCTGGTTGACGCCCATGACCACGTTCAAGGCTTCAGGCTCCTTGACCGGGGCACTGACCACAACCCGTTTCACACCCTGATCCAGGTAGGCCTGCAGCGCCTTGATCGTCTTGTTCACGCCACTGGCTTCGATCACCAGGTCGCAGGCTGACCAGTCGGTATCGGCAATCGCCTTGTTCTGCGTCAGCGCAATGTGCCGGTCGCCAATTGTCAGAGCGCCGTCGACGTGGCCCGCTTCATGCTGCCAGCGCCCGTGCACCGAGTCGAAATTGAGCAGATGCGCATGGGTCGCCGCGTCGCCGGCCGGATCGTTGATCTGCACGAACTCCAGCTCCGGCCAATCCCAGGCAGCGCGTACCAGTAATTTGCCGATACGGCCAAAGCCGTTGATGCCTACCTTGATGGTCATGTTGATCTCCCGAAATAGTGAATAACCTGGCCCGCATTGCGGGCGCGCTGAATTCAGTACAGCGGCTCTCAGATACTGCGCTGATTGACGCGCGCGGACAGCGCCGCAGCCGATTCGCGACGCTCGGAATAGCGGTCCAGCAGATAATCCGATTGCTCACGCAACAACAGGGTGAATTTCATCAGTTCTTCCATTACGTCAACGACGCGGTCGTAGTACGCCGACGGCTTCATCCGGCCGCCTTCAAACTCGAGAAAGGCCTTGGGTACCGACGACTGGTTGGGGATGCACACCATGCGCATCCAGCGACCCAGCACCCGGAGCTGGTTGACCACATTGAAGGACTGCGAACCACCACAGACCTGCATCACTGCCAGGGTCTTGCCCTGGGTCGGACGTACTGCGCCCATGGCCAGCGGCACCCAGTCGATCTGCGACTTGAACACGCCGGTCATCGCTCCATGCCGCTCCGGCGAGCACCATACCTGGCCTTCGGACCACTGCATCCACTCGCGCAACTGCTGCACCTTGGGATGCGCGTCCGGCGCATCATCCGGCATGGGCAGACCTGAAGGATCAAAGATGCGGGTTTCCGCACCCAGATGCTGCAGCAGTCGCGCGGCCTCTTCGACCAGCAGGCGGCTGAACGACGTTGGCCGGTTGGAGCCGTATAACAGCAAGATACGCGGCGCATGTTGCAGTTTGGATACGTGGCCAAGCAGGCGACTATCGGGCACTGGCAACATACTGCAGTCCAGCGCGGGGAGATCATCATTCATCGTAGTATTCCTCGACGCTTAGCAGCAGGCTGACTGACGCAGCGGGCGGTCACCCATGGCATGGAGTTGCCGCAGATTGGCGTCCAGCCAACCGGCATTGGCCTGCAGCGTGGCGCGCGTGACCTGCATGACCCACTCCGGCAAGCCCTCGGACAAACTGTAATACACCCACTGCCCCCGCCGCCGGTCCTGCAGCAAACCGCACTGGCGCAATGCGGCCAGATGCCTGGAAATCTTCGGCTGGCTGGCGGCCAGTGCGCAGGTCAGCTCGCACACACACAATTCACCCTCGCGGGCGATCAACAGCATCACCCGCAAACGCGTTTCGTCAGCGAGGCATTTAAAGACGTCAACAGGCAACTGCGGCATCGGCGATGCACTCCGTATCATATCCAGCAAACCATATATGAAATATCGGATATATGGAATAACGGATATGCATTAGGCCGCTGCGGATTTTCTATCAAGACCACGGATAGCGGCCTGCAGTCGGGGGAAAGCGCGGTAGCGAGTGAACCGCGCCGCTTCCGGCGCCGGGCGGACAAACCCGCGGCGGCTACACCCCTGGTTCAGATCAGCAACAGCGTCGCCAGGCCGAGGAAGGCAAAGAAACCGACCACATCGGTGACGGTGGTCAGGATCACGCCGCCCGCCAGCGCCGGATCGATCCCAAAACGCCGCAAGATCAGCGGTATCGTCAACCCGGCCAACGCCGCGCACAACAGATTGAGCAAAATGGCCGCAGCAATGATGCCGCCGATCTTCCAGTTGCCGAACCACATGACCGCGAGTGCGGCTACCACCACCGACCAGAGCAGGCCGTTGAGCAGGCCGATCCCCATTTCCTTGACCAGCAGCGCCTTGGCATTGCCGCCCTCGACCTGGCCAAGGGCCAAGCCACGAATCACCAGTGTCAAGGTCTGGCTGCCCGCGATACCGCCCATGCTGGCGACGATCGGCATCAGCACCGCCAGCGCCACGATCTGCTCCAGCGTGCCTTGAAACTGACCAATCACCCAGGCGGCCAGAAAGGCCGTGACCAGATTGATGCCCAGCCACACCGAGCGGCGGCGCGTACTGGTGAGAATCGGGGCGAACATGTCGGCCTCATCATCCAGACCGGCCATATTCATCATCGCCCGGTCAGAATCCTCACGGATGATATCCATCACGTCATCCACGGTGATACGCCCGAGCAATTCACCCTGCTCATTGATGACAGCGGCTGAGAGCATATCCAGATCCTCGAAGCGCTTGGCGACTTCCTGGCTGGTCAACTCCACGCCCAAGGGTTTGAAGTCGGCGTCCATCACCTCACTGACTTTGGCCTCCGGCGAGCTGGTTACCAGCCGGCTCAGACGCAATACCCCCTGGTAACGATTCTTGCGATCCACCACCATGACCTTGTCGGTATGGTCTGGCAGGTCTTCCAGCAGGCGCAAATAACGCAAAATCGAACCAACCTTGACCTCCGCGCGGACGGAAATATGGTCGGTATTCATCAGCCCGCCGGCACTGTCCTCGGGGTAGGACAGCATGGCTACCAGTTGCTGGCGCTTGACCTCATCCATGGACAGCAACAACTGCCGGCCCGACCCTTTGGGCAGAGCCTGGATCAGGTCAACCAGGTCGTCCAGATCCAGCTTGCGCGCGGCGGCGACCAGCTCGTCTTCATCCATTTCCAGCGCGAGATTGGCTCTGACCTCCTCGTGCAGGTGCACCAGTACCTTGCCAGCCCGTTCGTTATCCAGCGTCTCCCACACTGCGCTGCGCTCGTCAGGCGGCAGGGCTTCGAGCAAACCGGCGGCCTTGGCCGGATGCATATGCCGGAACACCTTGCCGATGCGCTTGAACTTACCCGCTTCCAGGGCTTCGCGCACGCTGCTGATCTGCGTGTAGAGATGCTCCTCGCCCGCATCCAGCGCCTCTTGCAGCCCAGGCTCATCATGATCGCGGTGCAGGGTAGATGCCAACTGCGGAGCCAGATGACGCAGTACCGCAGCTTCCTGGTCGTCGCCTACCTGCTGCCAGACCGCTTGACGCTGATCGGCGTCCAGTGTTTCAAGCAGGCTGGCGAGCTTACCCGGGTGCATCGCGCGCAGCAGTTTGCGCAGGCGCTTGTGCTTGCCTTTGTTCAGCGCATCAATGACTGCGTCCTGCGCCGTATGAATAGGGCCGACCGGGTCTTCACTGCTCAAGAACGATTCTCCTGTGATGCTGATGGCTAGCTGAACACTGCTAAGACGCTGGGAGAGAGCAATAGATCACCCCTATGTTACGAGGGGACCAGTATAGGGATGGTTTTAATGTAACCGCAGCAGCATGCCAGTGCCAAGATCAGCTGCGGCGAGAGAGTCGCATCTCAAACGAGTCAGGCCACCCAACGGTGGCCTGACGGCAGCGTCACTCCTGGTAGGCCTCGATCGGCGGGCAGGCGCAGAACAGATTGCGGTCACCGTACACATTGTCGATCCGATTGACGCTCGGCCAGAACTTGTTCGCCGCGACCCACGGCCGCGGGAACACCGCTTCCTGCCGCGAGTAACTGCGCTGCCAGTCACCGGTGATATCCGCCAGGGTGTGCGGCGCGTTGTGCAGCGGATTGTCCTCGGCACTCCACTCGCCCTGTTCAACCCGGCTGATTTCACTGCGAATGGTCAGCATGGCATCGACAAAGCGGTCCAGCTCGGCCTTGGACTCGCTCTCGGTCGGCTCGATCATCAAGGTGCCGGATACCGGGAAGGACATGGTTGGCGCATGGAAACCAAAATCCATCAGGCGCTTGGCCACGTCTTCCTCACTGATGCCTGATGCCGCCTTGAGCGGCCGGATATCGATGATGCATTCATGCGCAACCCGGCCGTTACGGCCGCTATACAGCACCGGATAGGCTTCACCCAGACGCTTGGCCAGGTAATTGGCATTCAGGATCGCCACTTCGGTCGCCTGCCGCAGGCCCTGGGCACCCATCAGAGCAATATAGGTCCAGCTGATCGGCAGAATGCTCGCACTGCCCCAGGGCGCCGCGCTGACCGCGCCGTTTGCTTCATTCGGGCCGTCTAGCGGCACTATCGGGTGATTGGCCACATAGGGCGCCAGATGCGCCTTGACGCCAATCGGACCCATGCCCGGGCCACCGCCGCCGTGCGGAATGCAGAAGGTCTTGTGCAGGTTCATGTGCGACACGTCGGCGCCGATATCCGCCGGCCGGGTCAGGGCAACCTGGGCATTCAGGTTGGCGCCGTCCATGTACACCTGACCGCCGTGCTGGTGAATGATGTCGCAGATCTCGCGAATACCCTCTTCATAGACCCCGTGGGTAGACGGATAGGTAATCATCAGACAAGACAGATTGGCCGCGTTGTCTTCAGTCTTTTGTCGCAGATCATCGATGTCCACGTTGCCCTGGTCATCGCAGCTGACCAGCACCACGCGCATGCTGGCCATCATCGCCGACGCCGGGTTGGTGCCGTGCGCCGAAGTCGGGATCAGACAGACATTGCGATGCTCGTCGCCATTGGCTTCATGGAACTTGCGGATTGCCAGCAGGCCAGCATACTCGCCCTGCGCGCCGGAATTGGGCTGCATGCAGATGGCGTCAAAGCCAGTGATCTCGCGCAGCATGGTTTCCAGCTCATCGATCATGATCTTGTAGCCGCGGGCCTGGGCCAGTGGCGCAAAGGGATGCAATTGGCCAAATTCAGGCCAGGTGATCGGGATCATCTCGGTGGTGGCGTTAAGCTTCATGGTGCAAGAACCGAGCGGAATCATCGCGTGGTTGAGCGCCAGGTCCTTGTTTTCCAGCGACTTGATATAGCGCAGCATCTCGGTTTCCGAGTGATAGCTGTTGAACACCGGATGGGTCAGAAATGCTGATTGGCGGCGCAGCGCCTCGGGAATACCCAGGCCGGAAGCGGCTACCTGCGCATCCAGCGCGGCCAGATCCTGACTCTGCTTGTCGCCGGTAAAGCAGGCCAGCAGCGCTTCAACGGTGCTGCGGGTGCTGGTTTCATCCAGACTGACACCCAGATGATCGGCGTCGATCAGCCGCAGGTTGATACGTGCATTACGCGCGCGCTCGACAATCTCGGCCGCGTTGCCCGGCACCCTGAAGGTCAGGGTGTCGAAGAAATGCCGGTTCTGCCGGCTGATGCCGCGGCTCTCCAGTGCAGTGGCCAATATGCCGGTCAGCCGCTGGATACGTTGGGCAATGGTCTTCAGCCCTTGCGGCCCGTGATACACCGCATAGAAGCTGGCGATATTGGCCAGCAGCACCTGCGCGGTACAGATGTTCGAGTTGGCCTTCTCACGGCGGATATGCTGCTCGCGGGTTTGCAACGCCATGCGCAGCGCACGATTACCGCGGGTGTCAATCGACACACCAATGATGCGGCCCGGCATCGCGCGCTTGTAGGCGTCACGGGTAGCAAAGAAAGCCGCATGCGGCCCGCCGTAACCCATAGGTACGCCAAAGCGCTGCGCCGATCCAAATACCACGTCCGCACCCAGCTCGCCGGGCGGGGTCAGTAGCACCAGGCTGAGCAGATCCGCCGCGACACAAGCCAAGCCGTTCTGTGCGTGCACGCTATCAATCAGCGGCTTGAGGTCACGGATTTCGCCCCAGGTATTGGGATATTGGAACAGCGCACCGAAGACCTGGTGCTGACCCAGGTCGGCCACATCATCGACCACCACATCGAAGCCGAAGGCTTCAGCGCGGGTCTTGACCACAGAGATGGTTTGCGGATGGCAGTCCTGGTCGATGAAGAACAGGTTGCTCTTGCTCTTGGCCACCCGCTTGGCCAGGGCCATGGCTTCAGCGGCGGCGGTGGCCTCATCCAGCAACGAGGCGCTGGCCAGCTGCATGCCGGTCAGGTCGATGGTGACCTGCTGAAAGTTCAACAGTGACTCCAGGCGACCCTGGGCAATCTCCGGCTGATAGGGCGTGTAGGCGGTATACCAGCCGGGGTTTTCCAGCACGTTACGCAGGATCACCGTCGGCGTCAGGGTGCCGTGGTAACCCATGCCGATGCAGGAGGTATAAATCTCGTTGTTGCTGGCCACGCCCTTCAAATACCCCAGCACCTCCGCTTCGCTGCGCGGCGCCTGCATGTTCAGCAGATCCTTGCGCAGAATGCTCTGCGGTACGGTCTGGTTGATCAGCGCATCCAGCGATTCAACACCCAGGGTGTCGAGCATGGCCTGCTGTTCTGCGGCATCCGGGCCAATGTGGCGGCGCAGGAAGGCATCGGTCTGTTCCAGATCGGTAAGGCTCGGGGTACGGCTCATGGGGGGGCACCTGTCAAAAATAAATGCGTTGTTTGTCGTATCTGCCGACTTTGCGTGTCTGTGCGGTACTGCGATGTCAGACACGCCGTGAATACATCCCTGTAGGCTCATCGATGGCATCCCTGCCATCGACGGTCTGCCATCGCAGTACCGCACGACCAGCTCCTAGCAGCGTGCTGAAGAGTCGTTCAAACACCGATTGCACACCTATGCCACGGAGCGCCGTTGAATTCGGCCTGTTTCGGACCGTCGGTGCCCTGGACGGGCACCGCCGAGCCCACATGGATGTGCTTGTAGCGTGTCTGGAACAGGCCGAATTCAACGGCGCCAGCGCCACTCCCTAATCAATCAGTGTTTGCACACCTAACGCACGTCAATTACCGCAGTCAGATAGACGCACCATAGGCATCGGCGTCCATCAGTTTGTCCAGCTCACTGCTGTCGGTCGGTTTGATCTTGAAGAACCAGGCGCCCTCATAGGGCTCGCTGTTGACCAGCTCCGGACCGTCAGCCAAGGCCTCATTGACCGCGATCACTTCGCCGCTGACCGGGGCATAGATGTCCGAGGCGGCCTTGACCGATTCGACTACCGCGCATTCTTCACCGGCGCTGACCGTGCGGCCGACCTCGGGCAGTTCGACAAACACGACATCACCCAGCAGATCCTGGGCATGGTCGGTAATACCGATGGTAACGGTGCCATCCGCTTCCTCACGGGTCCATTCGTGACTGGCAGCGTAACGCAAATCAGCAGGGATATTGCTCATGGGACGATCCTCAACGGAAAAAGGGAAACTTATTCGAATACAGCCTTGCCGTGGCGCACAAAGCCGGGCTTGACCACCTGCACGTCGAGCAATTTGCCGCGAATCTCGACCCGCGCGGTGTTGCCAGTGGCGCGGGGTACGCGGGCCAGCGCGATGGAGCATCCCAGTGTCGGCGAAAAACTGCCGCTGGTGATCTCGCCCTCGCCAATACCCTCGACAATGACTTTCTGGTGGCCGCGCAAGACGGCGCGCTCCTTCATCACCAGGCCGACCAGCTTCGGCTGATCGCCGGCTTCGCGCTGGGCTTCCAGTGCCTTGCGGCCAATGAAATCACGCTCAGCCGGCTCCCAGGCAATGGTCCAGGCCATGTTGGCGGCCAACGGCGAGATGCTCTCGTCCATATCGGCGCCGTACAGATTCATGCCTGCTTCCAGGCGCAAGGTGTCACGCGCGCCCAGGCCACAGGGCTTGCACCCGGCGGCGAGCAGCGCGTTCCAGAACGCCACTACCTGGTCAGCGGGCAATATGATTTCCAGCCCATCCTCGCCGGTGTAGCCGGTACGACCAATGAACCAGTCATCGCTGGTCAGACCCTGGAAAGGTTTCAGATCGTTGATCAGCGCGCCACGCTGGTCACTGACGACCCTGGCAACGACCTCCCGTGCGCGGGGCCCCTGAATGGCAAGCATCGCCAGATCCGCACGTTCGACCAGCTTGACGGCGAAACCGTCTGCCTGGCTGTTCATCCACGCCAGATCCTTGTCACGGGTGGCGGCATTGACTACCACTCGGTAGCCGTTGTCACCGAGGTAAACGATCAGATCGTCGATCACACCACCCTGCTCATTGAGCATGCCGCTATACAGCGCCCTGCCTGCCGTTTTCAGTCGCGCTACATCGTTGGCCAGCAAATACTGCAAAAAATCCTTGGATTCACTGCCGGCCACATCCACCACGGTCATGTGCGAGACGTCAAACATGCCCACATCACGGCGTACCTGGTGATGCTCTTCGATCTGCGAGCCATAATGCAGCGGCATATCCCAGCCACCAAAATCGACCATTTTGGCACCGGATGCCAGATGTTGCTCATAGAGGGGAGTACGCGAACCCATACGGCCGTCCTTCAATACTGAGGGGGTGTGTAAGGCGTGAATTGTAGCCATAAACGCGGCTCTTTTGCAGCTTTTGCCCGAGATTCAGCGTCGCGCTGACCGGCGGATCAGCACAATCACCGGAATCAGGCCCACCAGCACCAGGGTCAGCGCCGGCAAGGAGGCTCTGGCCCAGTCGCCTTCGGCAGTCAG